>JBEKXM010000322.1:0-5750 GCA_049512115.1 Tepidisphaeraceae bacterium
GATGAGACGGCATTCTTTTTCCTGATAGACCAAGAAGACGGTTTGAGGCATGAAAAAGATGGGCATATTTTATGTTGGGTGCAAGATCGCGAACGTCGCTGATCGCGATAGATCAGCGACAGTGGAGAACCTGTTGGTCGAAACGGGCAGTGATTACACATGGCTCCCAGCTAAATTGCTCGAAAAGATCGGCGTCAAACGCGAGAAAAAGGACGTAACGATAACGATGGCCAATGGCCAGACCATCACTCGAAATGTCGGATTTGTCATCATTAGAGCCGACAAGTTCTTCACAGTAGATGAAGTCGTTTTCGCCGAGTCCGGCGATCTGTCCCTGCTTGGGGCGCGAACATTGGAGGGCTTCAATGCTCGCGTCGATCCAAAGCAGAAGAAATTAGTTGCGGCCGGACCTCTCGTGGCCGCGGGAAATCGGAAAAATTAGGACGTCAAAAACTCAGAAACAAAGGAACCCTATTATGAAACTTCGACCCCTGCAGGATCGCGTGATCGTCAAGCAATCGGAAGCGGAAACCAAGACCGCCAGCGGAATCGTTTTGCCCGATTCGGCCAAGGAAAAGCCGACCAAGGGCAAGGTGATCGCCGCCGGACCCGGCAAGGTGGATGAGAAAGGCAAGCACATGGAGCTGGCCGTCCGCGCCGGCGACACGGTGTTCTACGGCAAATACAGCGGCACCGACATCGAGGTCGACGGCGAAAAGTTCGTCATTTTGCGCGAGTCGGACATTCTCGGAGTATTGGAATAAGACGGCAATCGTCATTGGTCATTCGTCATTGGTCATTTGTGAAGACCTAATGACCAATGACGAATGACCAATGACCAATGACAATCATTAACAAGGACCAATCATGTCAGCCAAACAAATGAAATTCGCAAGCGACGCCCGGGCGGAGATCGCCAGCGGCTTGTCGCAGCTTTCCCGGGCGGTGAAGGCGACTCTCGGCCCGCGCGGGCGCAACGTCATCCTTCAGAAGTCCTACGGAAGCCCGCGCATCACCAAGGACGGCGTCACCGTCTCCAAGGAGATCGAGCTTTCCCAGCCGTTCGAGAACATGGGCGCCAAGCTCGTGAACATGGTCGCGAGCAAGACCGGCGACGTCGCCGGCGATGGAACGACCACCGCCACCGTGCTTGCCGAGGCGATTTACACCCATGGGCTGCGATCCGTGACGACGGGCGTGAATCCGGTCACGATCCAGCGCGGAATTCTCAAGGCCGCCGAGGTGGCGGCCGACGCCATCACCCAGCAGTCCAAGAAGGTGAAGGGCCGCGAGGATTACAAACGCGTCGCCACCGTCAGCGCCAATGGCGACGAGAAGATCGGCGATCTGATGGCCGATGCCATGGACAAAGTCGGCAAGGAAGGCGTTATCACGGTCGATGAGGGCAAGAGCATCGAATCTTCGCTGGAATACACCGAGGGAATGCAGTTCGACAAAGGCTATTTGTCGCCTTATTTCCTCACCAACACCACCACTCTTGAAGCGGTGCTGGAGAACTGTTCGATCCTGCTCCACGAGAAGAAGATTTCCAATCTCGCGGAACTGCTGCCGCTGCTGAACAAGGTGGCGACGTCCGGCAGGCCGCTGCTGATCGTGGCCGAGGACGTCGAAGCCGAGGCGTTGGCCGCCTTGGTGGTCAACAAGCTCCGCGGCGTATTGAACGTCTGCGCGGTGAAGGCCCCGGGTTTCGGCGATCGCCGAAAGGCCATGATGGGCGACCTCGCCGCCGTCACTGGCGGCAAGTTCATCAGCGAGGATTTGGGTCTGAAGCTGGAGAATGTCGAGCTGGCCGATCTGGGCTCGGCCAAGCGGGTCGTCGTGGACAAGGACAACACGCTGGTGGTCGAGGGCGCCGGCAAGAGGAAGGACATCGACTCTCGCTCCGACCAAATTCGCAAGCAGATTGACATCACCACCAGCGATTACGACCGCGAAAAGCTGCAGGAACGCCTGGCAAAATTGACCGGCGGCGTCGCGGTCATCAAGGCCGGGGCCGCCACCGAAACCGAGATGAAGGAAATCAAGGACCTGATCGACGACGCCCTGCACGCCACCAAGGCCGCGGCCGAGGAGGGCATTGTTCCCGGCGGCGGCGTGGCGTTCCTCCGCGCCATTGAGGCCGTCGAGAGCGCCAAGTCCAAGGCCAGGGGCGATGAGAAGCTCGGCTTCGACATCGTCGCCGAGGCCCTGCGCTGGCCGACCCGCCAGATCGCCGAAAACGCCGGCGAGGATGGCGATATCGTCGTCGACCAGATTCTGAACAACAAGAACCCGGCCTGGGGCTACGATGCCGCCAACGGCGAATTCGTTGACATGCTCAAGAACGGGATCATCGATCCGACCAAGGTCGCCCGCACGGCCCTGCTGAACGCCGCCAGCGTCAGCGGCCTGGCGTTGACCACCGAAGTCATGGTTACCGAGCTGAAGGAAAAGAAAGGCGAAGAGCCGACCCAGGTGGCGGGAGCGGTGGTCTGAGAATCGGATGTGCGATTACCCCTGATGTCGGTTTATTTGAGTGAGGAAACCAATGTCTTTCGCGCCATCAACTAGTCTGGCCATTGCACGAGTTGATCCATTGCGCGAAATTTGTAACCCAATTAGGCGAGCCATTGCCCCGCGATATATTAGGAAAGCAAAAATCGCCTTTGAGAATGGCTTGTACGATTCGGCAATTAATTATTTCTGGGATCTCACTGTCAATGATCTTAGATCAAAAATTGAAGCATTTGGAGCAGATATTTTTCGATCAGTCGAAGATGACGTGAAGTTTCACGAATCTGGCCCGACTTTGTCAGACAGATGGTGTGATATTAGCGACGGCAGGCTGCTTTCGGGCTGTCTCAAATTAAACCTGATTTCCCGAACGGCGTTTCGCCATTTGTCGCACTGCCTATCGGTAAGGAATCACGAGTCTGCGGCCCACCCGGTAGATGAGGAAGAAGAGGTGGATCGCGAGACGTCGATCGCATTCATTTACGATTGCGTTAGATTTGTGCTTTCGCGTGACTTGCCCGAACCAGGGGTTGATTTCAAGGGCCTCATCGAGAATCTCAAAAAACGTGATCTGGCGGCCGACGCTGAAGAGATTCGGGAACTTCTTCGCAAGCTCTTGCCTGGGCAGATTGACACTGTGTTGGGGATGATGGTTTCGGTTTACGTCGGCGGAGATGAGACGGCAAAAAAGAACGTGCCCCTCTTTATTCGCGAAGTGTGGACACGTTCCAGCGATGCCGCAAGAGAGAAGATTGGCCTAAGGTATTCGAAGTTTGTTTCCGATATAGACCGCGACAGCAAAACGGAACTTTTCGGTTTATTGACGTTTGTTGACGGCATTTCTGTAATTCCGGCTTCACTTCGACTTCAAATGTTTCGGAGGGCGTCGCAAAACCTCATTGATGCCCATTTCTCCTTCGACAATTTTCTTGGAGAAATCATACCAGCAAGGCAACTTTCGGAATTGGGCGTTGATTGTCCTAACGAAGGTCTGGAGATATTTGCAACTGCCTTTCTCGTCTCATACCTCGGGAATTATTATGGAGAATCCCGGGGGGCGCAGCGTTACCTCGAGGCGCTAAAAGAACGATTCGAACTGCGGCATAAGACTGCAGTTCTGGAAGCTATTCGAAAATCGGACAAGGTCCATTCAGAAATGGGCTTCGAGCGACCTTACCGCCGATTGCGCTCACTTTGCCGCGAGATTTTGCCGTTCCTCGTAACCGCCCGCGACAAGGAAGATTGTGAGTTCATCCTCGGGAAGTCGAGCCACCAGGCTCTCGATCGATTTGCACCTTCAGATGAGTAATCTGGCATTCAAGAGCGGTGACACCCGAGAGCGTTTTTGGTCAGCGAATCGAGGCAAAGCGAGGTTCAAAGTCGACCTAGGTCGCCGCGGCGATGGTGTAAATTCGAGGTCCACAAGGCTAGAATTGTCGTGGAACGCCGCGAGGGCGCGGGAAAGAACGGCCTCGTGTCTTCGCGCTGTTTATGGGACCACGAAGGCCCATAGCCCATAACAAGGATATGGAAGCTCGGAATGCCGACGATACTGCGGATAGGGCCGTACCGGATCGGCTTTTGGTCCAGGGAAAACGATGAGCCGCCTCACGTTCACGTGCGGCGCGACCGTTTCACCGCTAAGTTCTGGCTCAACCCGCAAGTGCGGTTGGCCCGATATCGCGGCTTTGCCGCGCATGAACTGAATGAAATCCGCAGGATCATCGAGGACAACCGTGATGTGTTATTGAGAGCGTGGCATGAGAATTTCCGCGAAAGATAAGTATCCAACTGAACCGACCAGCGCGAGCGTCAAAGATGGCACGCTTAGCGTTGACTTGGCCGATGGGAGAACGATCTCTGCGCCCGTCAAATGGTTTCCCCGACTTTTTCATGGGACGCCGGCAGAGCACGCCAATTTTGAACTTAGCTTCGAAGGCATCCATTGGCCAGATCTGAATGAGGATATTTCCGTTGAAGGGTTGCTTCAGGGCGAAAAATCCGGCGAATCCAAGAGGTCACTACGGCGTTGGCTTCGATATAGGTCCAAAGGATTGAAAGAGCCGATTTTGGAGTTGCCACTGCCTCCCGATCTAGCCAATTGGCTAGCACGACACGGTCACAACAAGCGAAGAAAGAAGAAACGTATTCGGCGCCGGCAAGCCGCGTAACGAAGATTCCACAAAGAAACACTTCAACAGAAATGATATGCCCACCGCCAAGCGCGACTATTACGACATCCTGGGCGTTCAGCGTAATGCTGACGGCGAGGAGATCAAGCGCGCTTATCGCCGGCTGGCGATGAAATTCCATCCCGATCGCGCCAACGGCGACAAGACCGAAGCCGAGGCGCGATTCAAGGAATGTTCCGAAGCCTATGAAGTCTTATCCGACCAGGGCAAGCGCCGGCGCTACGATCAGTTCGGCCACCAGGGCGTGACCGGCCAGCACGACTTTTCGCACATGGACGTCACGGACATCTTCTCGATGTTCGACGACATTTTCGGCGGGGCGTTGGGCGGGGGGCGCGGGCGGGCGCGGCAGACCACGCGCGGCTTCGATCTGGAAACCCGGATCGAACTGAGCCTTCAGGAGGTCGCCGCCGGAGCGGAAAAAACCATCGATTTCGAGCGGCAGGACCGTTGCGAGCATTGCGCCGGCAGCGGCGCCAAGCCGGGCACTGCTCCGGTCGTCTGCCTTCAATGCGGCGGGCAGGGACGCGTCGCCCAGCAGGGATTCGGTGGGATGTTCCGCATGGTGGTGGCCTGCCCGAATTGCCGCGGACGCGGAACGGTGATTCGCGACCATTGCCCCAGTTGCGGCGGAACGGGCCGGGAGCTTCGCAAGCGAACCGTGGCGGTCAAGATTCCCGCGGGCGTGCACGATGGTCAGGCCGTCCGCGTTACCGGCGAGGGCGAGGCCGGTGAAAACGGCGCCCCCCCGGGCGACCTGCACGTTTACATCGCCGTCAGGGAACATCCCGTGTTTTCCCGGCACAACAACGATTTGGTTTGCCAGGTTCCGATCTCGTTTTCCGAAGCGGCCCTGGGCGCGCGAATCGAGGTTCCCACGCTCAAGGGCGTGGAATCCATGGACGTTCCGGCCGGAACCCAGCACGGCGAGGTCTTCAAGCTCAAGGGCCGGGGACTTCCAGACGTGCGGTCCTACCGCACGGGCGATCAACTCGTGCAGATCGTCATCGAGGTGCCGAAGAAATTGAACGACCGTCAGAAGAC
>JBEKXM010000323.1:0-5748 GCA_049512115.1 Tepidisphaeraceae bacterium
TGACACAATCGGCGACACTGCAAGACAGAAGATTCTTATCGGTTATGGTTTTCGTGCCGATCGGCCGGGCTGGCTCGAATATAATCAGGCCCTGCCGATGCTCCAACCGTTGGCTTTCCCGTTTACGTTCGCAACCGCCTTCTGCAAGCGGAAAAAATCCAGTCGCCGCCTGCGGCGGCAGATGCAGCGGCACGCGGCGGCTCCTCCCCTCCACTTTTGCGGAACGGCCGTTGCGAACGTGAGCGGGCAAGCCAGCGGTTCGCGCATCGGCGGCGCCCTGCCATATACGAGCCAACGCCGCCCGGACGGCACGAAAAACGCGACCGATCATCCTCCTCTGCATCCGTTCGCCGTCGCCCTCTCACTCACGCACCCCTCCAAGAATTGCGCAGCGCGCCAACCTTCACGGATTTCGGCACAGAGTACCAGGGCGCGCCTTGCCCGCAACCCAAGTCGGCCTTTTGCACTTGCACAAGAAATCTTGTCGCCGCGCGCAAAACCGGAACGTCAGTGGCGCAGAGGCCACGGAGAACACATAGATAAAGCTGCAAATTCAGTATTCCTCTGTGCTCTCTGTGTCCTCTGTGATCTCTGTGTCAGTCTTTTTGTTAGAGGCTTATGGTCATTCGAACTGCCTCGCTTCCAATCCCGCCAACTTGCCGTCGAGAAATTCCTGGAGGAACGCTGCGGCGGCGACGGCGTCGAGTTGCCGCTTTTTCGATTTCCGCGTGATCTTTTCGCCGCTGCGGCGACGGGCGGAGATCTGCTGTTCGGCTTGGAACGACGAAAGCCGTTCGTCGACGAAAACCACGTCGCGGCCGCTTTGGCATGAGAGCAATCGCCCGAATTCCACGGCCTCTTTCGCCGCCGGGCCGCTGCTGCCGTCCATGTTCAGCGGCAATCCCACCACGATCCGCTCGACGCCTTCGGCGTCAATGATCTTGACGATTTGTGAAATCGACTGCGCGATAGACGCCGTCTGGAGAACGTCATACGGCGTGGCCAATTTGCCGCCGGCATCGCTCAGGGCCAGCCCCGTCCGGCGCTCGCCGCAGTCTATCGCCAGCGTCCGCATAGTCATCGGTCATTGAAACTTATCGCCGAACTTTTCCTTGGCCTTGGCGACCAGTTCCTTGACCCGCTGGCCCTGGTCTTTGGGGCAGATCAGCGTCACGTCGCGGGAATGAACCACGATCATGTCGCTCAAGCCGATCGTCGAAATCAGATGGTCCGCGTCCAGGCTGAAGATGACGTTGTCGTCGGAGTCGAGAAACAGCCCGGTCTTGCACTCGACGGCGTTGTTGTGCTCGTCGGTCGGCAGGATTTCCGCCAGCGCGGGCCACGATCCCACGTCCGTCCATTCCACGGGCATCTCCACCACGACCACCGAGGCGTTGCCCTTTTCCTGGCTGGCCGGTTCCATGACGGCGTAGTCGATGCTGATCTTCGGCAGTCGCGGATACACGTCGCGCAAAACGGTTTCCTGTTGCGGCGTGCCCCACGCCTGCGCGATTTGCGTCAGCCCCTTGTGCGAGCCGGGCAGGTGAACCGCCAGTTCGTTCAGCACCGTATCGCATCGCCACACGAACATCCCGCTGTTCCAGTAATATCGCCCGGATTCGACGAACCGATCCGCCAGGGCTTTGTCCGGCTTCTCGTGAAAACCCAGCACGCGATACGCGCCGTCGATTCCCAGCGACTCGCCGCGATGAACGTATCCCAGCCCTGTGTGCCCGTACGTCGGCAGGATGCCGAACGTCACCAGCGATCGCGGCCGAGCCGCCGTGACCTGGAACGCCGAATTCAAGCTCTGCTGGAATTGCGAGACCGGCTCGATGACGTGATCGGCCGTGACGACGGCACACACAGCGTCGGGATCGCGCGCGTGCAGGACCGCCGCGGAGAACCCCACCGCGTTGGCGGTGTCCCGGCCCATCGGTTCGCCCAGGAGATTTTCCTTCGGCAACTCCGGCAGGTTCTCCAGCACCGCTTGGGCGTGAACGGTTCCGGTGCAAACGAAAATCCGCTCCGGTGGAAACAGACCGCGCAGCCGTTCATAGCTCAACTGCAGCAGGCTCCGCCCGTTGACCACCGGCAGAATCTGCTTCGGCCGATCCGCCCGCGACAACGGCCAAAGCCGCGTTCCCGATCCCCCTGCCATGATTACGCCATATTGCATTGCTTCACCCGCTTACTTGTCCGTTTGATCATCCATTCATCGTCGCCATCTGAACTTTTCCCGAATTATACCAGTAATTCAGCGGCGTCCCATAATACTGACTTCAAGACGCGGGTTTAGGCGGCAGGGGGACTGTCAGCGGCAAACTTCCGTACCAGAACCGCGCCACGCCATAATAGACCCCGTCTTCAATTTCCACGGGCTGGAGTTTCTTTCCTTTCGAGGGTCCGCCGATGGCCCGGCCGCCCGCCGTCCAGGCGCTGCCGCTGTCCGAATCGGTCATCATCGCCTGGGGGAGTTTCCGGAACGTCCGGGCCGAAAAGGTGGGAATTAAATCCTCGTCAATATGCCGATCGAACGCCATCACGGTCCCGGTCATGGGATCGCGCACCACGACAATCGGCGGATCGGGAAAATTCACCGGCCCGGCGCCGACGTCCCAATCCGCGATGGCCACCGGCGTCGGGCTGCGAAGCAACGCGATCGTGGTTTGCGGCGGCAGGTTCACCGAATCCCTCGGCATGGGAAAGTAGGGGAGTACCGCCCGGCGCGGCGCTTCGCCGCCCTGCGGCGCCGCCATTACCGTCGTCCCCGGGTGCGCCGCCAGCCAACGGCCCCACGTCGTCTTGATTGTCGGGATCGGCGAGCCAAACCCGCTCGGCCGGCGGCCGTCCGGCGTCGCTCCCGTCACTCCGTTGATGAACTGCCCCATCCGCGAGTTGTACGCCAGCAGCGCGTTCGCCGGCATTGAGACCACTTCCAGTTCATTGCTCCGGATGGATCGATCGATGCGGAACGCCGTGGCGCAGTTGGCGAACGGCGACCACATCAGAATCATCGGCTCCGCCTGGTCGTTTCGCACCACCAAGGGCCGCGAATACAACGAGGCATACGGGAACGCCACCGCGCCCGATTGGTCGATCAGCCCCACCACCCATTCGTCGTTGGACATGAATGACGCCTGGTCTGCCGCGACAAACACGGGTTTGGCGTTAATGAGGAACGCGTTTGCGGGATTCATTGCGAAACGATGTCCCAGCAGGGTAAGAATCGGCGCCAGTCCGACGAGCCACCATGCCCGCCGCTTGCCGGAGATGACCAGTCCGATCAGCGCGACGCACAAGAGCAGCGTGAGTGCGATCAGCGGCCACTGGAGCCTGCGGGATAGGAGGATCAGTTCAATTCCATGCCGATATTGCGCCCAAGCCGGATCGATGCCATAAGCGACGACCGCGGCCGGCACGGCGGCCAGGACCAGGAGGAGCAGGGGGAGGAACACGGCCTTTAAGATACCGAGCGGGGACTAAAACTCGAAATTCGAAAATCGAATGACGAATCAAACGCGAAACTCAAGATTCAAAATTCGAATTTTTTCCTTCGAATTTGATTCGAATTTCGAGTTTCGAGTTTCGAATTTCTCCTCGCTATACTTCCCTCATGATCCCACAAAACTCTCTCCCCCTGGTCATCCTGGCCGAGGGTTCCGATCCCCGCCCGCTGCAATGGCTCAAGGAGCATGCGCGCGTTGAGGAGATATCGTCCGGCGACGCGGGGTTTTTCGATTCCCTTGCCCAGGCCCAGGGTTTGCTCGTTCGTACCTACACCAAGGTGAACGCGCCGCTTCTGGATCGCGCGCCCCGGCTGAAAGTCGTCGGCCGCGGCGGGGTGGGGCTGGAGAACATCGACGTCCCCGAGTGCCGCCGCCGCGGAATCGAGGTCGTCTACACCCCCGATGCCAACACCCTGGCCGTCGGCGATTTCGTTTTCGGATATCTCCTTCAGCTTCTTCGCCCCCGGGAATTCTTCCGCGACGCGGTTTACCCGCCAAAGGAATTCAAACGCATCCGCGACACCGTGCGCGGGCGCCAACTTAACGAACTGACGATCGGGATTCTTGGCATGGGACGCGTCGGCCGGCGGGTCGGCCGCATTGCCGCCAACGGCTTCGGCATGCGCGTGATCTACAACGATCTTATTCAGATTTCCGGCCTGGATTTCCCCGCCGCTTCGGTTGAAAAGCCGGCGCTCTATCGCCAGGCGGACGTTCTGACGATCCACGTGGACATGCGCCCGGGGAACGAGAACCTGGTCGGCCGCGATCAGCTTGCGATGCTGAAGCCCACGGCCGTCGTGATCAACACCAGCCGTGGAGAAGTGCTGGACGCCGCCGCCCTGGCGGATGCGATCAGGGGAAAAAAAGTTGCCGGCGCCGCCCTGGACGTTTTTGCCCCCGAGCCCCCAGCGGCTGATTTTCCATTGCTGGGATTTCCCAACGTCCTGCTGACGCCGCACCTGGCCGCCAGAACGACCACCGCGCTGGAGAACATGAGTTGGGTCGTGCGCGACGTGATTGCCGTTTTGGAGGGCCACAAACCCCAATTCCCCGCCCCCGCTTAGCCGCGTCGCTTGCGACGCGCGTTTGCCGGTCAACGTGGTTAAATGGAAACGCTTGTCTCAATGGAGCTGAAATGACCAACGATATCCACTTCAGCGTGACCCCACGCGCCGGTCGGCAGACGGCCGGCTCGGGCTCCAAGTGGGAGTCGAAGATGGGCTATTCCCGTGCCGTCCGCAGCGGAAATTATATTGCCGTTTCCGGTACCGTCGGCCTGAACGCCGATGGCAAATATCCCGCATCCCTCGAAGAGCAAACGCGGCGATCCCTGCGGATCATTCAATCGGCCATTCAATCGCTCGGCGGCAAGATGGAGCATGTCATCCGCACGCGGATGTTCGTCACCGACGTGTCAAAATGGGAAGAAGTGGCGCGGGTGCATGGGGAAATTTTCGGCGAAATCCGGCCGGCAACCGCGATTGTCGAGGTCGCCAAACTCATCGACCCACAAGCAAAAATCGAGATCGAGGCCGATGCGATCATCATCTGATTATTCGGCACGCGCCACCGTCGCCTTGCGGATCGTCGCGCCGTGGATGGATTTGGCCAGATCGGGAATCACGCGTTTGGCTGGCAGCTTTACCAGGGATTCCCGTCCGCGGCGGCGCACCGACAGCACAACGGTTGCCCGGGGCCCGACGATCATGCTCTTGGCGCGTAACCGCCGCATTTTTCGCGGCCCAAACAGGCGATGCATCCGCCCCATGAAATAATGCGCCTCAAAAATATCCACCCAGCAATTGCAGGAAGATTCAATCCTTTGCATGAATATCTCCTTCCGCGGCTTTGGTTAGTCCGCCGCGGGAGGGTATATTGTTAACAGTTCAGTAATCGGTTTCTCAATTCGCCTATTGCGGTGATGTGATCCCGAAGGTGATGTGATGCCGAAGATGAGGACTTCGCGATTGGGCGACGTGTCCGCGTTGGTTCGCGCGTCGAAATCGCTGGGCATGCCGGCCGGCGGCGACGGAGTGGACCGGCGCCGGCGGCTCGTGGCCATGTTCTGCTCAATGCTGGGCGAGCAGGTGCTTGAAGGCAAGCCTGTCGCCGGCGCCGGCCCCCCCCTTTCCCCGCGCCAGCGGCAGACCCTGGAGCTCCTCCTGACCGGCAATGCCGAGAAGCAAATCGCCGCCCGCCTCAGCATTAGCCGCCACACCGTCCACGTTTACGTCAA
>JBEKXM010000324.1:0-5740 GCA_049512115.1 Tepidisphaeraceae bacterium
CCGAAGCGGCGTTGGCCTTGCCGGCGCGAACCTTGGCGTCGCGCGAGATCAGTTGCGTGACGTCCCAACTGACGCCGACGGCCGATGCGGTGACCGTGCCGTCGATCGCGCCGCCGTAGGGATAGTCTTCGCCGAAATTCACCTGCGGATTGGGAAGGATTCCGGCCTGCAAAAGTTGGGCGGCGGCCAGGCCGCGCTGATCGCGCGCCGCTCGAAGCGATGGATTCACCAGCACGGCCATGATCGCCGCCTGATCGGGCGTCAATCCGTCGCGGTCATCGAAAATCACCGGCTTGAGCAGCGGATGTTTGATCGATCGTGCCTGAACCCGCAACTGATCTGCGGCGGGGGCGGCGAGGCCGCGCTGCACGGCCGACGCCGACAGCGGCATCGCCTGGTATCGCGAGCATCCGCCTAAAACCAAAATCAGGCCGACTAAAATTTGACGGGTCTTCCAGACAAACATCTTGCAGTTACTTTATCGACCGATCAAAGTAACCGTTCAAGATGAGAATAGAATGAAGGGCGGGCGAAACCCGTAACGCCCACCCTTTCCGGATCATTTCCGCGGTTTACGTCGCCGCGGCCCTTGGGCGTTTGCCCTTGGGCTGGCGGGGAATCAATGCGCGCTCGAGATTCTGCATCGCCTGCTTCAATCGCTGATCGTTTTCGACCAGGGCGATGCGGACGAAATTTTCGCCGTTTTCGCCGAAGGCGCGGCCGGGGGCCAGCGCCACCTTGGCTTCGTCCATCATCCGCAGGCAAAAGTCGATCGTGCCCTGGCCTTTCAGATGTTCCGATTTGATTTTCGCCCAGACGAACATGCTGGCGCGCGGCTTTTCGTAGGTCCAGCCGAGTTTGTCCAGCCCGCGGCAGACGACGTTGCGCCGCTTCTCGTAAATCTTGCTCTGCTTGCCCGGCACATCGGTGTGCTCGCGCATGGCGATGATGCTGGCGATCTGGATGGGGGCGAAGATGCCGTAATCGTAATAGCCCTTGATCGTGGCCAAGGCCCTGACCATGTCGGAATTGCCGGCGCAGAATCCGATGCGCCAGCCGGCCATGTTGTAGCTCTTGGACATGGTGGTGAATTCGACGCCCAGATCCTTGGCGCCGGGGGCGGCGAGGAAGCTGGGGGCCTTGTATCCGTCGAAGCAGACTTCGCCATAGGCGAAATCGCTGATGATCATGATCCCGTGTCGGCGGCACATGGCGATGGCGCGATCCCAGAAATCGGGCTCGATGGTCATGGCGGTCGGATTGTGCGGATAGTTCAGGATCAGCAGCTTGGGAGTCGGGTAGAGGCCTTCGATCATCTTCTCGATACGGGCGAGGAAGGTCTGATCGTTCCCCAACGGCACGCGGATGACGTTGGCGCCCGCCATGGCCACGGCGTAGACGTGGATGGGAAACGCGGGATCGGGCACGATCGCCGTATCGCCGGGGCCGAGCAGCGCCAGGCAAAGATGGCTGAAGCCTTCCTTGGAGCCGATGGTGGCGATGACTTCGGTTTCCGGGTCGAGTTGAACGCCGTACTTGGCCTGATATTTTTTGGCGACTTCCCTGCGCAGGCCGGCGATGCCGTTGCTGACGCTGTAGCGATGGTTGCGGGGATCGCGAGCGGCCTCGGCCAGTTTTTTGACGACCGAATCCGGGGTGGGGTCGGTGGGGTTTCCCATTCCCAGGTCGATGATGTCAATGTTCGCGACGCGCTTCTCGTACTTCATCTTGTTGATGCGTCCGAAGAGGTAGGGAGGAAGGCGCAGAATGCGCGGCGAAACGTCGACTTTGAACGATTGGTTGCTCATAACGAACTCGATTGTAGCGAAAACGACGGGAATTTGCGCGGGAGGCAACTTGCGGAATTGATTTAACTGCCGGTCACATCGCCATTTACGGCGCGGTGGCCGGCCTGGTCGCCGGAGCCGTCGCAGGGGTTATCGGACCCGTTCGCGCCGGCGCATGCTGTTTGTCCAGTTCCTGACGAATCTGTTTTTCGTCGCGGATTTGGCCGTTCTTGTTGTCGATTCGGTCGGCCCATTGTTTTGCCAGTACCGGATTTCTGATGTGCAGCGAGCCCAGCGCTTCCCGCGCCAACTGGTCGCGCATGACCTTCATCGCCGCCTGAACCGTGCTGTCGTACAACTCCTTCTTCACCACGTCGCGATAATCTTCGAAGCGGGCGTGCGCCGGCGGGATGATGTCGATGAGCTTGGCGACGTAAATGAATTTGCCGATCTGGACAGGATCGGAGACTTCTCCGATCTTCATGTTGAACGCCACCTGCTTGAACTCCGGAGGAAAGCGATTGTCGGAGAGTGTGAACGGGGGCAGTTCGCCGCCGCCGGGGCCGGTTTGGCGATCGAGGCTCCGGAGCCGGGCCACGTCCTCGAAGCTCTTGCCCGCGGCCAAGTCGCGCCGCACCTCGGCAATTTCGGACATGTTGTTGCAGACGATGTAATGCACCACCACTTTCTCGCCATACATGGCATTGAATTGCTGGCGGATCTTATCCTCCGTCAGATTCGCGTTCACCTTGGGTTCGGCGATCTTGCGCAGGTAGGCGTTGACGTGCAGGATGACGCCGAATTCCGCCCGGCTCACGTGCTGCTGCTGGAGCAACTGATCCAGAAGCTGATTTTCCTGATCGGCGCTGAGGTTCTGGGGCTGGGTGGTCGGCTGGCCGCTGCTTTCCATCTGCTCCGTGGCGCGGCGAAGGTTGTCCATGGTGATGGCACGCTCGTTGGCGACGTCGTCCGGCGTCACGGCCACGTGCTGCCGGGCCGCCTCCTGCTGCACCAAATCCAACTGCACCAGCGCCAGCAGCACGTTCAGGCCGTACCCCTCGATCAGCACCGGCTCCAGGTCTTTGCGGGTGATGACGTCGCCCTGAACGGTGGCGATGACCTCATCCTCCGAGCCGGCGGGTGGATTCGGCGGCGGCAGATTGCTCAAGGCCGCGCCTTGGGGCCCAGCCGTGGAATGGCATCCCTGCAAGACCACCAGCCCCAGGATTATTGCTGAAACTACTCTTTTCACGCTCTGAACGAGTATCGAAACCGCGACTTGGATGTCAAACGGGAAATTGTCATTTGTCATTGGTCATTGGTCATTGGTCATTGGTCATTGGTCATTGGTCATTTGTCATTGGTATCGCCGATTCCGAAATGTCTTGCAAATGACAAGTGATAAATGACCAATGACTGTTCTCCCGGGACCTTTGGCAGACACGACCGCCTCTGGTTATCATCTGGCCATGCGATTGGGATTCACCGAGACACTTTCCGCGGCGTTGCTGCACGCGGACGAACAGGCACGACGACATGGGCAGGATTTCGTCGGGACAGAGCATTTGCTGTTGGGAATTTTGACGGGGAAGGCCGGCGAGGCGTTTAAGGCGCTTCAGGCGGAAACGGACATCGAGCAATTATTGCCGAACCTGACCCGTGCGTTGCCCAAATCCGCCGCGCCGGTGCTGGTTACGGGCCGACTTCCGCTTTCGCCCAAGGCGCAGCGGGTGGTCAACGCGGCGACCTCCGAGGCCCAGGCCGCGGCGCAGACCGCCGTATCGACGCGATTTTTGCTTCTGGCGCTGCTGGAGGACGCCGAATCCACCCTCGGACAGATCATCGCCGACAGCGGCGCGGACCTGGACGAACTGCGCGGCCTGCTTTCGCGGCCCAATGGCAGCCAAGAGCTTTAGGAATGACGTCCGAGCTTTTCTGCGACCGCCTGCTGGATGCGATTGATTACACGCATGCGCCCATCTGCGTGGGGATCGATCCGATCCTCGAATCACTCCCCGACGAGGTGCGAAGCAAGTTTCAGTCGCGCGACGACGCGCCGCAGGCCGCCATCGACGCCATCTTCGATTTCACCACGCGAGTTCTGAAAACCATCGCCCCGCACGTGCCGATAGTGAAATTTCAGTCGGCCTATTTCGAACAATATCTCTGGGAAGGCGTCGAGGCGTATTACAGCCTGATCCACGAAGCCAAGGAGTTGGGTTTGCTCGTCATCGGCGACGTGAAACGCGGGGACATCGGTTCGACCGCCTCGGCATACGCGGCGGGGCATCTGGCCGAGCAAACCATCGGCGTGGTAGGCGCGGCCTCCGGGAGCGAGGACGAATTCGCCACGCCCGATGCCATCACGGTGAATCCCATGCTCGGGCTGGACACGCTGGAACCGTTCATCAAAGCCGCCCGGGACTTTTCGCGCGGGCTTTTCGTGCTGGTACGCACGAGCAATCCCGGCTCGGCGGAATTGCAGGATGCAAAGCTGGCGTCGGGCCAGACCTGGTCCGAAATGCTGGCGGAGAAACTGAGCGTCCTGGCGGCCGATCCGGCGCTGGTGGGGGCGCGCGGATGGAGCAGCCTGGGCGCGGTGGTGGGCGCGACGCAGCCTCACACGATAGTAAACCTTCGCCGCAGGTTGCCGCAATCAATTTTCCTACTTCCCGGCTATGGCGCGCAGGGCGCGACCGCCGACATGACCCGGGCGGCATTCAAGGACGGCCGCGGCGCGATCGTCTCGGCCAGCCGAAGCATTCTCTACGCCCACCGCGAGCCGAAATACTCCTCGCAATTCGGCCAGGACTGGCAGAAATGCGTGGAGGCGGCCGTTGTGGACATGAAGCGCGACGTTGCGCAGGTTGTGGGAATCGCATAACCGCGGACGCTGGTATCCAATGGAATCGTTGGCGGGAAAACGAGTGACGGTTGCCGGCCTGGGCCGGTTCGGCGGTGGGATCGCCGTTACCCGCTGGCTCTGCTCGCAGGGCGCCAGAGTCCTGGTCACGGATCTTGACGCCGCAGAAAAGCTGGCCGATTCAGTGCGGCAATTGGAGGGATTGCCGGTTGAGTTTCGCCTCGGCGAGCATCGCGAGGAGGATTTTACCGGGGCCGACCTGGTGGTCGCCTCGCCCGCCGTGCCGCTATCCAGCCGATACCTCCAGGCGGCGCGAACGGCGGGAAAACAGGTCACCACCGAAATCCGCCTGTTCATCGAACGCTGCCCGGCCCGCATCATCGGCGTCACCGGCACCAAGGGAAAATCCACCACCACGGCGATGCTCGGCGCAATCCTGGCGACCGCCGCCAAAACATGGGTCGGCGGAAACATCGGCAAATCCCTGCTCGCCGACCTGGATTCAATCGCCAAAACCGATCTGGTCGTGCTGGAGTTGTCCAGCTACATGCTGGAGCACCTGCGCGAGATGCGCTTTTCGCCCCACGTGGCCGTGGTGACGATGATTGCCAGCGACAGCGAGCATCTGAAATGGCACGGATCGCTGGAAGCGTACATCGACGCCAAGCGCAACATCATCCGCTTTCAGCAGGCGGACGACGTCGCCGTGCTGAACGAGCAGGACCCGACCGCCGCGGGGTTGGCGATGGAGGCGCCGGGTAAAATCGTTTTCTACGGTCTGAAGGGCCGGAAGAAATTCGAGTTGCTCATCCCCGGCGCGCATAACCGGCTCAATGCGCAGGGCGCGTTTGCGGCCGCCGGCATTTTCGGCGTGGATTTCACGGCCGCCCAGCGCGCCCTGGCCGAATTTCCGGGGCTTGAGCATAGACTGCAACTGGTTCACGAATCCGGCGGCGTAAAATATTACAACGATTCCATTGCCACGATCCCCGAGGCCGCGGTCGCCGCGCTGGAATCGTTCCCGGGCAAAAAGGTGATCCAGATCGTCGGCGGATATGGAAACATGCCGATCACCGCGATGTGCGCCGCG
>JBEKXM010000325.1:0-10803 GCA_049512115.1 Tepidisphaeraceae bacterium
CGTCGTCAGCGAACTGATGTCCCTCAGCCCCAGCATGCTCATGTGCAGCGTCCGGGGAATCGGCGTCGCCGACATCGTCAGCACGTCCACCGTTTTTCGCATCTGCTTCAACCGCTCTTTATGCGTGACCCCAAACCTCTGCTCCTCGTCGATCACCACCAGGCCAAGATCGCTGAACTTCACGTCCTCGCTCAGCAGCCGGTGTGTCCCGATCAGCACGTCGATCTCCCCCCGCGCCGCCCGCCGGATCGCTTCCTTCTGCTCCTTGTGGCTCTTGAATCGGCTGATCGATTCGATGTGAAACGGATAGTTCACCATGCGTTCGCGGAACGACCGCTCGTGCTGCTCGGCCAGCACGGTCGTCGGCACCAGCACCGCCACCTGCTTGCCGTATTCCACCGCCTTGAACGCCGCTCGCATCGCCAACTCCGTCTTCCCATACCCCACGTCCCCGCAAAGCAGCCGATCCATCGGCCTCGGCTTTTTCATGTCCTGCTTGATCTCTTCGGCGCCGATGATCTGGTCCGGCGTCGGCTCGTAAGGAAACTCCGCCTCGAACTCCTTTTGCCATTCGGTGTCCGGCGGATAGGCCACCCCCTCCTGTGCCGCCCGCGCCGCCTGCACCTCCAGCAACTCCGCCGCCATGTCCATGACGGCCTCCGAAACCTTGGCCTTCTGCTTTTCCCAAACCCCGCTCCCCAGCCGCGAGAGCTGCGGATGTCCGTGAAACCCGCCGACGTATTTCTGGATCAGATTGATCCGCGCTGCCGGCACGTGAAGCGCCGCGTTGTCCGCGAAACGCAGCGTCAGGTATTCCTCGCTCCTTCCGTCCTTGCTCATCGTGTGCATGCCCGTGAACCGTGCGATTCCGTGCGCCACGTGAACGACGTAGTCCTCCTCCTTCAGGTCCAGGAACGAATCGACCGGCCGCGACGCGATCACCTTGCCCACCCGTCGCCGCTGCTCGTAGCGGTGGAACAATTCGTGATGCCCCAGCAGCGCCGCCGGCCGGTTTCCATTTCCAAAATCCCACACGAAGCCCCGAGTCAGATACCCCAGCGCGATCTCGATCCTACCGCTCAATCCCGCGATTTCACCGTCGATCAGCTCCGCGAACCTCTGCTTCTCCCCCGCGTTCTCGCAGAATACCGTCACGTCCTGCGACCCGGCCAACTCCGCCAACTCCACGATCGCCTTCTTCGCCTCCGTCTCAAATCTCTGTAGTGAACTCACCGGAAGCCGCAGATGCGCCGCCTCCGCTCCCACCATCATCGCCTGCTGATCGAACTGGCTCAGTTCCATCCGCGCGAATTGCCCCGCCAGCTTCAGCAGCGCATTCAGCGGATAAATCCCCTTCACCTCGGGCAGCCGATCCAGATAACTCTTCGATTGCTCGGCGATCTCCAGCGGCGCCCAAAGAGCCACGATTGCATCGCCCGGCAGATAGCTGAACAGGCTCGTGGATTCGCCCGATTCCGGAAGCTGCCCCTTGATGTCGATGACCGATATCGATTCCAATTTCTCGCCCGAACCGAGCGAATCCAGATCGAACCGCCGGATGGATTCGACCTGATCGTCGAAAAAATCGACGCGGACGGTCAGCCCCAGTTGTTCCCCCGCGTTTTCGAAAATCCCCGGCAGATACACGTCCACGATCCCCCCGCGCACCGCGAAATCGCCCGGCACTTCCACCTGGTCCAGCCGGTTGTACCCATGTTCCGCCAGCCACACGATCAGCTTCTGGGCCTCCATCTTCTGCCCCGCGCGCAGCGCCCACATCAGTTGCCCCAACTGATTGGGCGACGGAACCGACTGCATCAGCGACTGGATCGACGCGATTAAAACTCCCGAATCCGTCCATCGGTCTTTTTCCGATGCGAATCGCGCAATCAGCCGCAGCCGGTTGGAAACCTGTTCTTCCGAAACCCTCCCCAAACTCCCGGCCAATTCCAAAGCCGGCAAAATCTCCGGCCTTTTCCCCGCGAAGAGCTCCAGATCGTCCGCCAGGTCCTCCGCTTCATCCAGGTGCCCGCAAACCAGCAGGATCGGCCGGTTAAGCCGCCGGCGAATCCCCGCCACCACCACCGCCACGCTCCCTCCCCAAAGCCCCGACACCGCCGCCGCCCGCCGCTCCGCCAGCGTTTTGGACAGCTCCGCCAGTTGGCGCGCAGCGACAAGCCGCCCGACGACGGCGGGGATGGGTGGTTCCATGATGACCCCATCGTAGCGCCCGCCCGCCGGGCCGTAAAGAGCGTGGCACGGGCATCTTGCCCGTGGCGTGCGGTAGGCTTTGCCTCCGCAGCGGTAATCCGCACGCATCGACGGTACCCCGCCGATTTCAGCTTGACTCCCTCTCACTTGTGTGGCCAAAATATCGCCCGATGCCAAGCGGTTCCAAGCCCAACATCCGCCTGATCCTGACCGTATCCGTCCTTGCGGTAGTAGCCTTGCTAGCGATCGGATTGATCCTAGTCGGCTACGCCGTTGCAACGCAGCACGCGATTGGAAACTTCGCCCCCTTCGGCCATGCCGTCAACGTGAAAACGAAATAGCCGGCGGCTGTGCTTTTCCCAAAAGATCTACCGGGAAGATTACCGCGAAGACGCGAAGAAGCGAAGTTGCGCGAAGTCAAACTGATATTCCTTCGCGCAACTTCGCGTCCTTCGCGTCTTCGCGGTAATCCGCATCTCAGGTTGGCCGGCAATTCTCACCGCGGCGGCCGGTTCAGTCTCCAATCGAATCCCAATGGCTCGACTTTCGTGGCGCCGACGATCGGCGAATCGCTCTGCACGTACGGCTGCAACGCTTCCAGAATCCCCGTCGGTTTTCTGCCGATCATCTTTTGAAATCCATCCAGAAAATCCGCCTTGTGCAGCACCAGCACCAGGTCGTTCAGCTTCACCGCCTCGCCGTCGCGCACCGCCGCTCGCGGATCGCTCAAATATCGCTGCCCCTGGTCCATCAGCTGCGCATCCAGCACCGCCCCGTCATACGGACGGGTGCGCAGCGGCGGGCTCGACGCGGCGCAGTAATTCAACGCGAAAAACACTCGGGCATCACCGGCCGGCTGAACCTCCCGCCGGACCACCTCGTGCAGCGTCATCCGCTTGCCCCCGAACAAAAACTCCTCCGTCGAAAAAATCGCGCCGGGCGGCGCTCCCGCCAGCATCGTGCCCGGATAATTGTGCTCGATCGCCGCGTACAAACACGTCGCGTTGATCGCGTTGATCCAATACGCCAGCCGGTCGTTTGCCGTCGCGAACAGCTCCGGATGATTCCCCGGCGACACCGCCCCGATCAGACCGATATATCTCATCAGCGACTGCCTCACCCCCGCATCGCTCTGCACGATGTCCCACGTGACATACCCATCCGGCGTCACCGCCGCCGACAGAACGCCCGCCCAATCCGCGTCGCTGAAACTTCGCGGAATTACGGTCGGCGCAACCGGCGCATTCTCCGACCCCCCCGGCTGGCACCCGACCACCGCCAGCAGCGTCAACAGCCCGAAGAATATCCACTTCGTCTCCATGTTTTGCCGTTCGTTCGTCCATCTCTGCTCTTCCGCCGGTAGGGCTTCGCCCTCCGCGCCCGCTTTCAGCCATCTCATGCAAATCTCCAGTTACTTCAATCCCAGCACGTCGCTCATTGAATATCTTCCAGGCTTCTGCTGGTGCAGCCATTTGGCCGCTCGCAGCGCTCCCAGGGCGAACGTGTCGCGATTGGTCGCCACGTGCCCCAGCTCCACCCGTTCGCCCAGGGCGGCGAAATAAACCGTATGCTTCCCAACCTCGTCACCCATCCGTAGCGAGTGCATTCCCACCTGCCCGCCCTGACGCGGAACGTCCTCCCCATGCCGCCCGTACACCAGCGATTTCCGCGTCTTGCCCAGGCTTTTCAAAATCGCGTCCGCCAGCGCCAGCGCCGTCCCGCTTGGGGCGTCCTTTTTGAAGCGATGATGCCCTTCCACGATCTCCACGTCGTAATCCTCCCCCAACCCCTGCGCCGCCAACGCCGCCAGCTTCAGCAGCACGTTCACCCCCACGCTCATGTTCGGCGCTTGCAGGATGGGAATGTTGGCCGATGCCACGTCGATGGCGGCATGGTCCTTCTCCTTCAGCCCCGTCGTTCCGATGACCATGGCAATCTTGCGGTCGCGGCAGGTCTTCAGCCAACGCCGCGTCGATTCCGGCATCGTGAAATCAATCAGCACGTCCGGCGTCGGACGAAGGTCGAACGTGATCGGCAATCCGATCGCACCGATCCCCGCGATCTCCCCCGCATCCCGCGCCAATTCCGCGCAGTCCGGCCTGTCGATCGCCGCCACCAACTGCAACGACTTATCCCCCGTCGCCAGCGCCACCAGCCGCTTGCCCATTCGTCCGCATACCCCCGTGATGGCAAGTTTAATGGCAGGCATAGACTCCCTTCGGGGAAATTCGAAACTCGA
Organism: Tepidisphaeraceae bacterium; assembly: GCA_049512115.1. Classification (GTDB taxonomy): domain Bacteria; phylum Planctomycetota; class Phycisphaerae; order Tepidisphaerales; family Tepidisphaeraceae; genus PALSA-1353. The sequence continues at coordinate 4,451 of JBEKXM010000325.1, forward strand.
AATTCGAATGACGAATCAAATTCGAAATTCGAATGACGAAACCGCCTCTATTTCGAATTTTGAATTTTGAATTTTGAATTTGATTCGTCATTCGAGTTTCGAGTTTCGAATTTTTTTTAAGATCGCATCCAAATCATCATCCACCACGACAGGCCGATTGGCCAGTCTTCCCGTCGGCTCCTTCCGCGGCGCCAATTCCTGCGCCGCGCTCAAATCCACCCCCGGATGATACTTCACCGTCACGTTCGCATCCTTCAACTCGTGCCCGGTCATGATGCACACGACCGTTTCGTCTTTCCCGATGGTCTGCGACTCCCGCAGCTTGCGCAGCCCGGCCACCGTGGCGGCGCTGGCCGGCTCGCACCCAAATCCCCACCGCGCCACCATCGCCCGATGCTCCAGAATCTCCTCGTCGCTCACTTCCAGCGTCAACCCATTCATCACCGCCAGCGACCGCAACGCCTTGGGCAGATTCACCGGCCGGCCGATCTCGATCGCGCTGGCGACCGTGTGCGGCCGATAGTTCGACTCATCCAGCGCCGCGTAATGCTTTTGCACCATCGTCGCGTCAAACGCCCCGTCATTCCATTTCAATCCCCGCCGGCTCACCAATTCGTTCAGCGTGTTGGCCCCGGTTGCGTTCACGATCGCCAGCCGCGGGACTTTCTTGATCAATCCCAGTTCCTTCAACTCCAAAAACGCTTTGATGCTCTTTTGCCCCTCGAGCCGGAACGGGTTGACGCTGTTCATCAGATAAATCCCCAGTTCCGGCACATCGACGGCGATCTGCCTGATCCGTCGCAGGCAATCGTCGAAATCCCCCCGAATCTGAAGCGTCATCGCCCCGTAATCCAGCGCCTGGCTGAGTTTTCCCAGCGCGATCTTCCCGCTGCCGATGAAGACGATCCCCTGCATCTGCGCCAGGCTGGCGAACATCGCCAGCGAAGCGCTGGTATTCCCCGTCGAAGCGCACGCGACCTTCTTCGCCCCCACCATCCGCGCATGCGTGAACGCCGCCGCCATGCCGTTGTCTTTGAAACTCCCGCTCGGGTTCAGACCCTCGTATTGCAGCAGCAGCTTCCCTTCCGACATGCCCAATTGCCTGCCCAGCAGATCGGCCTGCTGGAGCACGGTCCGGCCTTCGCCTATCGTGACGATCTGTTCTTCGCTCCGGTAAAACGGCAGCAATTCGCGGAACCGCCAGACCCCCGAAAAATCCAGCCGCCCCTCCACGCCGATCCCCTTGGTGCTCCACCGATGCTCGAAGAAGCTCATCCCTTTGATCGTCGGCAACTTCCCCCAGTCATACCGGATATCCAGGAGACTTCCGCAGCGCGTGCAAGCCACGATCACTTGCCCCACATCATAGGTCGCCCCGCAACTGGGATTGATGCATTGTTGAAAAGCTGGGCCGGTCATTGCTCCGCTAAACTATGTCCCCGTACGGCAAACGTCAAAGCGGAACGACAATTGACAATTGTCAATTATCAATTGATAACTCACCCGTGACCCTCTCCTTCCGACAAACCTTCAACGGTCGAATCGATCTTCAGGCCGCGGACGGCTCGCCCATCGCCTCCTATCGCTTCGATCCCGAGCTTCCCAAGCCCTGCTTTCACCCGCTTTTTACCGCCGCCGGACGGCAAATCGCCGGGTTCCAGATGTCCGATCACTTCTGGCATCGCGGCTTATGGTTCACTTTCAAGTACATCAACAAAACCAATTTCTGGGAAGAGAATCCCCCATTCGGAATTCAACAGACCCTCGCCCAACCCCAATGCTCTTTCGCATCCCCGCAGGCCGTGCGGATCGTCCACAACCTTCGCTGGACGTCGCAAGCCACCGGCCCCGTGTTCAATGAAAATAGAGAGATAATTATCAACGTATATCCAGACGGAACCCGTGCCATCGACTTCTCTTCGTCGCTCATGCCCCTTCAGGACCTCGAGCTCGACCGAACCCCCTACACCACCTGGGGCGGCTACAGCGGCCTGACCTTCCGCGCCTCGCGCGAAGTCCACGGCACCAGCTTTCTCCTTCCCGATGGACAGACCGCCAATGCCTTCACCGGCCAACCCTATCCCTGGGCTCTCCTGCGCGGATTGATCGACGGTCAGCCGGATGCCAAGATTTCCCTCGGCATCATCGACCACCCCGCCAATCCCCGAAGCCCCTCACCCTGGTACGGCAAAGCCGGCCAAAGCTACGACTTCTTCAACGCCGCATTCCTGTTCCACGAACCCATGACCGTCTCCAGCGGCCAGCCACTTAATTTCCGCTATCGCGTCCTCTATCGCGACGGCTGGTGGGAAGCCCCCGAATTCACCGCCCTCGCCCAGTCCTTCGTCAATTCCCCGTCATGATCCCGCATCAGGACGATCTCTTCCTCGGCCTGGACATCGGCGGCACCAAATGCGCCGCCGTCGTCGGCCGCCGCGACGGACAAATCCTCCATCGAACTCAATGGCCGTTCCTCAGCCATCGCGGCCCATCGGCCATGATCGAAGATTTGTGCGCCCAGGCGCATAAGCTGATCCACGACCATCCTTCCATCGTCGCCGCCGGCGCTTCCATCGGCGGCCCGCTGGATGCCGAGCGGGGAATCATCCAATCCCCGCCAAATCTCCCCGGCTGGGACAACATCCCCCTCAAGCAAATCATCACCGATCGCCTCGGCCTTCCGTCGCGCGTCGAGCATGACGCTGCCGCCTGTTGCCTCGCCGAATTCCTCTGGGGCGCCGGCCGCGGCGCTACGCGGCTGGTCTATCTCACCTGCGGCACCGGCTTCGGCGCCGGTTTGGTCTTCGACGGTAAAATCTATCGCGGCGCCGCCGGCAAGAGCCTGGAGATCGGCCACGCCCGCTTCCGCGACGACGGCCCCGAAGCCTTCGGCAAACGCGGCAGCGTCGAAGCCTTCTGTGCCGGCGCATCCCTCGGCAAACTCGCCGCCTGGAAATTCCCCCATCGCTGGCCCACCCCGCCGACTTCCGAAGACCTGTCCAATCTCTGGCGATCCGGCGACCGAGACGCCGCCGAGGTGATCCAGATCAACGCCCGCGCCACCGGCGAAGTGATCGCCAATCTCGCCGATCTCCTCCGCCCCGACGCGGTATTGCTCGGCAGCCTCGCCCTCCACCTCGGCCCCCCATGGCTCGAAATCGTCCGCCATCAATTCCGCATCGAAGCATTGCCGGACACCGATTGTCGCATCGACCCCGCCGGCCTGGGCGCCCGACTGCAAGATTGCTCCGCCCTGGTCGTCGCCGTTTCCGCGGTAGATGAGCGCGGATAAGCGATGAGACAAATGCGACACTTTGCGACACTTTAGAGAGTTTGATTAGTGACTAATAGCTTGTCGTCTTAACGTAACCAATTTTCATAGAGATAGTTATGGCTATATTTAGGAGCGAGACCGGTTGGACAAGCGGAAAACTGTCTCAGGCGGGCTCATCCGGCTCAGAATGCGGGAAATGCTCATATTGGCAACTGCGGCGATTCTGATCCGGGGAATTCATTTGAACTGCGGAGCACGCGGAGACCGCAGAGAAGACGCTGGCGAAGATAATGCGGCATCCAGGATTTGGACCGGTGGCCTGAATCTTGAATGACCTCTTATCTTCCGCTGAATAGCTGACACGCCTATACCCGACCCCGTTCTCTATAGGATCGCATTATCACAACGTGTGACCAGAACAACCCGACCACGGTCGCCAAAGGATACGACTCCACTCGTAGTTTACGGCAACGGAATCCCACAACACGACAGCCCCTGCGACAATAAACCGCACCTTAAGTAGTCTTTATTAACACAATTTATCTTGATATTTCTTTGAATCGTCATATCTTCACAGTGGCGGTTTTCCATGTCGTTTTGATAGGTTGTTATCGGCCGCGAATTGCTTCGCGCCTGCCTTGGTCTTTGGCAATACGACCGTTTTTCAAGCCCGAAAGGAAATGAAGAACCATGAATCGCAAAATCATTCTGTTGCCGGCCGCCATCTCCAAGTTGAGCGTTGCGCCAATCATCGCGTTGCTCGCAGGGACCGCTTCGCCGGCCCCGGCGCAGTACACCCTAACGACGCTAGCCAACTTCAGTGCTGGCAACGGGACCAACCCTTACGCCGGCTTGGCGGTCGTCGGCAACAGCCTCTACGGCACAACCCTCGACGGCGGGAACCTCTCGCTAAACTACGGAAAGGGCGGCGGTACAGTGTTCTCCGTGCCCATTACCGGCGGATCGCCCACGACGTTGGCCCTCTTCAATGGTAACAATGGGATTTCGCCCTACGGCAGCCTGACCGTCGTTGGCAACACACTCTACGGCACGACTGGAGGCGGCGGGACCGGCGGCGACGGCACTGTCTTCTCATTGCCTATCACCGGTGGCATGCCCACTACGCTGGCCAACTTCAATGGCAACAACGGCTCAGATCCAACCGGTCATCTGACGGTAGTAGGTAACACCCTCTACGGTACGACGCAGTACGGCGGTTACGGCTACAGCGGCTATGGGACAACTGGTTACGGCACGGTGTTCTCGCTACCTATTTCCGGCGGTACGCCCTTTACTTTGGGGTGGCTCACTAAATCTAACGGCGCTTACCCTCTGGCGGGCCTGACCATCGTCGGCAACACCCTCTTCGGGACGACCTACGAAGGCGGAGACAACAACGATGGCACCGTGTTCTCAGTGCCCATCAATGGTGGTACGCCTACTACGCTTGTCAACTTCAATGAAACCAACGGGGCAAACCCTGCCGCCGACCTGACGGTCGTCGGAAGCACCCTCTACGGCACGACCGCGTATGGCGGAATCAACTGGAAAGGCACGGTGTTTTCGCTCCCCGTTACCGGTAGCACACTCACCACGCTGACCAACTTCAATGGCAGTGACGGGCAATACCCCTACTCCAGCTTGGCGGTCGTCGGCAGCACTCTCTGTGGCACGACCGAAGAAGGTGGATTCTACGGTCTCGGCACATCCTATTCGCTCCCAATAACTGGTGGCACACCGACTGTCCTCGCAAACTTCGCTGGCGGCAGCGATGGAGCCGACCCCTATGCCGGCCTTACAGTCGTCGGCAGCAACCTTTATGGCACAACCTTCCAACCCTACGGCTTCGGCACGGTATTTGAACTATCGATCCCAGAGCCGGCCACGCTGTCGCTGCTCGCTCTGGGCAGCCTTGGTCTGCTGGCCCGCAGGCAGCGGAGCGCGCGATAGATTGCAAGAAATAGTTCGCGCGGAGGCGCAGAGGCGCGGAGAAGAAATTGGATTTCCCTCTGCGCCTTTGCGCCTCTGCGCGAAAATTCTTCTCTAATTGATTCAAATCGAATGGGCCGGGAGTTCGGATCGAAAGTGGTTTCAGACTCACCATGTTCGGCACAAACCCCACGGCAGCGCCGTGGGCGTTCCGGGCGGATCAACGGGATTTGAGATAGCCTCTCACCCCTTCAGCACCTGGCCCTGCACCAAGCCCCGGAACAGGCCCGGTTGGCCGACGAGGTGATCGTAGCTCCCATCCTGGACGATCCGCCCATCGTCGATGACCAGAATCCGATCGCAATTCTTCACGGTGGCCAGACGGTGGGCGATGATGAGTGACGTTTTCCCCGACACGGCGTTTTCCATGGCCTGTTGAACCATGGCCTCGCTGACCGTATCCAGGGCGCTGGTGGCCTCGTCGAAGATGAAATAATCCGGCTGAGCCAACAGCGCCCGGGCGATCGCCAGCCGTTGCCGCTGGCCGCCGGACAACGTCGATCCGCCCTCGCCGACCGGCGTATCCAGGCCGGCCGGCAATCTCGCAATGAATTCCCACGCATTGGCCAATTCGCAGGCCCGGCGGATTTCCGCATTGCCGGCGCCCGGCCGGGCTACGCACAGGTTGTAGCCAATTGTGGTGCGAAAGATGAACGGGTCCTGCGGAACCACGCCGAATTTATGCCGAAGGTCCGGCCCGCGGCAATGCCGGATATTCATTCCGCCGATCAGAATGGCGCCCTGGTCCGGATCGTACAGCCGAAGAAGAAGCTGGGTGATCGTGCTCTTGCCCGCGCCGGATGGGCCGACCAGCGCCACGCGCTGCCCATACGGAATCGTCAGGTTCACGTCTTTCAGAACCTGCCGATCCGGGTCGTAGCCGAACGTGACGTTGTACAGGACGATCGGGCCTTTTTGCGGAATCGGCGCTTCGTAGCCGATCGGATCGGGAGTGCTGCTGGCGGTCTTGAGGACGGCCTGTATGCGTTTGACGCCCGCCTGTGCCGCCGCCTTGAACGTGGATAACTGGAACAGCACCACCAACTGCCCCTGGAGCGATCCGAACGCGACCATGTATGCCTGGAGCTTA
>JBEKXM010000326.1:0-5721 GCA_049512115.1 Tepidisphaeraceae bacterium
GTCGCAACATCCCAGGTCTGTCCATCGCCGCTTCCGCCCGCGTTATTCCACAAAAGCTGGGCGGGCAACGCTGTCTGAGTAACGTTCAATTTGATCGTTCCCCAATAGACGGATGAGGTGTTGTTATCGTAGTACTGCCAGGTTCCCAGATCGCCCGTGAGCTGCGGGACGTAATTTTGGCCGGTGGATGCGTCGTAAAAAATCGGAGACTCAAGGACCTTCTCGGTATAGGTGTCCCCCGCGAAGACCGGACCGTCTGATGCCACCGCAACATAATAAGTGCCCGCCGGCAGAACATCGTAACGATTCCACGTGGACCCCGGCCCAACTCGTGCGTAGTCGAAATATCTCCAGCCCGGCTGGGTGTACGGCTGCCCGGTATCTGGATTGATCACCGGATTGCCGTTGTTGTCCAAAATGATTGGGCTCAGAGCCGTGCTCCAGACATGGTACTCATTGAGCGAGGTGTGATAGTAGGGCGGGTAATATTTTTGCGAATTCCCGGAGTTCCCGGGCGCGGCCCATCCGGTGTAGGGGGTTGGATCAGTTGGACTCACGCTCCAATGTGGATCCGTCGGCGCGTTCGGCTCAAAATGGAGCTGGGTCAACCCTTCGGGATAATACCATTGGGTGGAGTCACTGGAGTAAGTTGGATAAATCGGGATCGGATCCCCGTTGAGATCCACCGTGTTTTTTGAAATGGCCACGCAGGCGCCGGTCGCCGTGTAGACGGCGATTTGAGATTCGTTGTACGACCCCAGAACAGCTCCGCCCCCGCCTGGACCACCGGGGCCATTGGTGCCGAAATCCGATCCAAGAGTGTCGAACGTCACCGCGTTCTGTCCGTTGCTCACGTACTTGAACCAGTACACATCCGGTTCGATGGCAAAGGTGGTCGGATTTAACCCAATCGGCTCAGAGTACGATACGGGACCCGAACCGGCGTCGATCTCGGCCGTGTAGTTGCCGATCGGACTGTCCGTGATTGGCGCCGGAAACGCGGCCAAAACCGGCTTTGCGGATGCAATTACGGGGATCAGCGAAATGGCCTTCCAGGTATTTTTCCTTTGCATAGTCCAGCCTCTCCATTATATAATCGCGATGCGTTTGATGAATTTTACAAAGAGTGCCCATAAAATACAACCTTAGATTTGGGATCGGATATCTTGCGTGGGGCTGCGATTGAAGGTTGAACCGATATGCCCGTAGCAATACCGCCGCGAGTCAGACGCGGTTTCACCATCATCGAGCTTCTCGTTGTTATCGGGATCATCGCCATCCTGATCGGCATCCTATTGCCCGCCCTGATGCAGGCGCGGCGCCAGGCCAAGGACCTGGCCTGCGAATCCAATGTCCGTCAGATTTCCCAGGCCCTGTTGATTTACGCAACCGAAAACCAGGGTCTTTTTCCGCCGGCCCAGGATTCTCTTCTTGTGACTTGGCACGTCCGCATCTGGCCGCTTCTTTATCACACCCCATTTACCGCTACGGATGTCAGTGGCGGCGGAACTTACAGTTACTTGACGAATACCATTTTTGAATGCCCCCAAGCCGATCTCAGCCGAGAGGGCGGGTACAACCAAAATGATCATCGGAAAAACGGCTATGCCTTGAACATCAGCATTCCGGGAACGAACGGAAATGCTGGGTTTTACGCCTCCCCCGCGTATCAGGCCATTCGCGTTCGTGAGTATAAAAGGCCCTACAAGGTGAAATGTGGCGCGCAGACCATGATGTTGACGGATGCGGTGGAATTTTACGTTGAGTACTACGATCGAGGCAGCGCGCTGAACTCCATGGATGCGGGATTCAGTTATGGCGGCGGAATGCTCGGCGCCCTGGGTCGTCACGCCAGAGAGAAGGACGCCTGGAACGTCGCGTTTCTGGATGGAAGTGTCCGTCTCATGCATTTTAACGACGTCCCCGGCACGCCGAGCCAGTATTATCTCGTCGGCGCACGTCTATCTCCCGGACAGTTGATTTCCACGCCGGGAATACCAGATGCAACCAAATTGTTCTGGCCGGGGCAGGACTACTAACTTCCGTCCGGGAAATCCGATTCATATACGACCTTATTGCCCCGCTTCGGCGAATCGTTCCGGAAAGGCTCCGCCGATCTAACCCGGATTATTCACCGCGAAGGGCGCACAGCGCGAGCTCTGCCCGCAACCCAAAGAATTTTACCGCGAAGACGCGAAGAGCGCGAAGTTGCGCGAAGAAGAAAACAAGATTTGATTTCCACTTCGCGCAACTTCGCGTCCTTCGCGCCTTCGCGGTAAGGCATTTGAGGATAACCGATGGAGCGGCGAAGCGGCTTGATCTTGGAAAATCTTCCCGTGGAGAGAAGAATTTGCAGGATATCAACGAAGAGCGCGAAGAAAGAAGCAAAATCAGATGAACCGATTGGAACACCCTGCGCAGATGCAATTCATGGAAACATGACAGAATCTCTTCCCCGCGTTGATTCTTCGCGATCTTCGCGCACTTTGCGGTGAATAATCCGGGCTAACGCATCGCGCTTGGATGGCAATGGGGAACTAGTTCTGCATGCCGAGATTCATCCGGTAAGAGGCCGTGGAAAGTCAGGCCACTGCAAAAATAATCGCGAGGCGCCGTTCACGCAGCGCCTCGCGATCCATGACTTATTCGGCCAGAATGACGACGGATATCGTCAGGCGCGGCTTCGACGCCGCCGCAGCATGAGCCCCGCGCCGCCAACTAGCAGCGCGAGTGTGGAAGGCTCTGGAACCACGGCATACCCCGAGTCGCTCAGGGTAATCGTGGAACCGGAAGCGAAGAAACTGACGTTTTGCAGCAACCCTGGATAAGCCCCGCCGGTGGTCCAAGCAATAGCGGGGTTTGTCGAGAGCAGGAGGTCGGTGACACCGGCGGCGGGCGCGAAATCACCTGTAGCGCCAGTAAGCCCAAAGATATTCTGCCCTTCATTGTTTTCCGGATATCCACCGGGGTTGGCGATCCCTATGTAGTAGGTTCCGGCCGTGGTGACACCGTCGTTGCTCGCGTTGATGGCGTCAGAGGCGCCACCGATCGAGGCGGCAAGAGCGGTTCCATCAGAGGCAAACAAGGCAAGCACCAGACTCGTGCTTGTGATCGAAGCGCTGAACGTCGAGGGATCGGTGATCTTAAACTTGTACAGATTTGCATCGGTGCCGGTAAACAATTCCGTACTAATGCTATCCAGTGGGCTGCCGTCCACCGTGTTGGTTGTCACGGCGGCGTTGGACAGAACACGACCGTCAAAGTCCGCGATCGTGCTGAAACCAGCCGAATACTCAACAGCACCCGATGGCGCCGGGCCTCCGAAACCGCTGTAATAATAATCTTCCACCCACTGAGTGTGGTTGCTCGGATTGAGTCCTGCCAGCGCCTGCGAACTGAACGCACCGCCGATCGCTCCTGCCGCGACCGCAACGCTTAAAATGGTACGACCTTTCATAAAGTTTCTCCGTCTCCACTGAGGATTGAAATGCGTGCAGATTCCGTAATTGTGGAATCTGGACATGTTCCCTATTTGACGCATAACAACATTGCTATGGCGCAAAATAGACAATCACTATGGGATTGGGATTATAATGGACCTTAAGGACATGTCAACGATATTCTAAGATCGGCTGAAATAACGAGTATGAAAAGTAATTATATCAAATAAGTATAGTTATGTTCGGATATGAGGTCTATATCTCGGTCTGATTCGTCGGACCGTTGCGAATCCGTCGCGCCAGTCCTTGCCCAGCCCGTGGATAATCAGACGTGATGTCAAAATGGGAGGGAAATTCCAAAACTCCCGACGCGCTCATTGCGGGCTTTTTTGTGTCGCGGGGGTGAAGTTGGATAAGGCGTTCCTTTTGATCTGTTCGACGAGGAGCCGGACGCCCCGCGCAGGAACGGCCTCATGCAGCACCACGAATGTGACGGAAGGCCGTTGATCGAGTCTCGGGGTTGGTTGCTCGTTTCTTGGTTGTGTTGTTGCCGGCCGAGTTGCCGGCGCCGGCGGGCTGCCTCCTGATGCAGATCGTCCGCGGCCGAGCGTGTTGATCGTCGATACGTGACCAACGACATTCCCGCACCCATCCATTACCGCCGCACCGCTGCTGCCCGGCGCCCAGTCGGTGCTCACGTCGATCCGCAGATAGCGGGCGCCGGCCAACACGTCAGCCCCTTGCGTGGTCGGCTGCGTCCAATAAAAACGATTGATGATGCCGACGCTGAAGTACCCGGCCACTTCACCCGGATCGCTCAGCAGGTACACCGAATCTCCCGGAGCTACCTGATCGTTCAGCGCGATTGGCGTAAACCGGCCGCCGGCAACATGAATCAGTGCAGCATCCAGTTCCTTGTCGATGCCACGCACCGCGTCCACCGGGAAAATCTCTCCATCGGCACTGCTGGCAAACAGGTACCCCTCGTGCACGTCGGCTTCATTTGGATCGATGCAGTGATAACAGGTTGCGACATCGCCACCGGTCGTCAGCGCATAACCATCCGCCGCACTCGCCTCCCACGTGCCGTTTTTCCTTCGCACGAACCACCCAACTCGAACCAGCGCTTTTCGCGCCAGAATGGCAATCTGCCCGGTTGATAACGGCTGTGTGGCCGGCGCGGCCAACGCGATCACCGCAGGCGATGGGGTCTGCATCGCCCGTCGCACCGCATCCGCCGACATGAGCTTTCCCGATTCGCGCAGGCGCTGCAATTGGGCCATCACCTTCGGTTGATCGAAGCTGAGCCGAAATGGCTCAATAGGTGTGCCCGCCACCTGAGCCTTCGCTCGCGGCTCAAATATTCCCACCGCCCCAATCATCACCATCGCCGCCAAAAAGAACTTCCCACGCAACATCCCAGCACCCTCGGAGCAACAAGACAAACAACACGACTGACGCATCAGATGTAAAGGCGAACAAAATGGCAGTTATTTGCGGCGATGGCGGCGGGTCAACATGCCGACTGCGCCCAACGCCAACAGGCCAGCCGATGCCGGCTCCGGCACATCCGCCAACAATCCGTTGGCGGCGGCAAAAGCGTCCAGCGCGGCGACGTCGCCCGCCGTGGCCGCGCCGCTCACGCTCTGGTTGAAGTTCGCCGCCAGGTCCGTGAAGTCGGCGGCGTTCACTAGGCCGTCATAGTTGAAATCGCCCTGGTCCCAGCCGGTAACCGGCTGGTTGAAGTTCGCCGCCAGAATGGTGAAGTCGGCGGCGTTGACCAGGCCGTCCAGATTTGCATCGCCCAGCAGCGTGTAGGCCACTTCGATTTGGCCGGAGACTAGGCCGGAGACCTTGCCGTCTTTGCCGTCGGCATAGCCGACGCCGTAGGACAGGCCATTGGTCTTGATTTGTGCCGCGGAAGAAATGATCCCCGGGCCGTTCCATCCGCCGCCGTTGTAGCCGGACTTGATGTACCCGGCGATGGTCGAGAACGGATCGGTGGCGCCGTAAGCGACGATGATGTGATTATTGTTCACGTCCAGCACGCCATTGCCGGTGATCGACAGGGAAGTAAGGTTGACGTTGCTGGTGACCGTGCCGCTACCGAGGGTTGTATTGGCGGCCAGTTTCAGGGTTCCGCCGGTGATGCTCATGCTGCCGACGCTCAGGGCCGTGCCGAGGGTCAGCGTATCGCTGCCGGATTTTGTGAACGCCCCGGCATCGGCGATTTTGCCTGTGCCCGCGATGGAATAGTTGCCGGTGCTGTTGTTGACGGTCA
>JBEKXM010000327.1:0-5719 GCA_049512115.1 Tepidisphaeraceae bacterium
GTACACGTCGCGGGAGTTTCGGCAAATCGTTCAGGAATATTCCGATCACGGTTTTCCGCTGGACAACATCGTGATGGACATGGATTGGCACATCACGGAGTTCCCCGGGGTGAAGCGGGTGGGGCAGATTTGGACGGGATATACGTGGGACCGGAAGCTGCTGCCGGATGCCGAGGACTTGTTGCGGTGGTTTCACGAGCAGGGTTTGCACGTGACGCTGAACGATCATCCGGCGGACGGCGTGCAGCCGCACGAGCGGATGTACGCGGATTTCATGCGGGCGATGGGAGCGGATCCGAATACGAAGACGGCATTGCCGTTCGATGCCGGCGATAAGAAATACCTGGAGACGTTTTACCAATTCACGCACAGGCCGCTGGAACGGGCGGGCGTGGATTTCTGGTGGCTGGATTGGCAGCAGTTTCAGTTCACGCGCAGCGTGGCGCGGTTGAGCAACCTGGCGTGGCTCAACCGGTTTTACTTCCAACAGAGCGAGGCGGACGGAAAGCGCGGCGCGTCGTTCAGCCGCTGGGGCGGGTGGGGAGATCAGAAATATCCGATCCATTTTTCGGGGGACGCCAATTCCGGATGGCCGATGCTGGCGTTTGAAGTTCCGTTCACATCGACGGCGGGGAACGTGGGATGTTTCTTCTGGACGCACGACATCGGCGGGCACTGGGGCGGGCGCAACGCCGAATCCTACGCGCGGTGGTGCCAGTTTGGGGCACTCTCAGCGGCGTTGCGGTCGCATTCGACGCGCGATGCGACGATGGATCGCCGGCCGTGGACGTACCCGCAATGGGCCGAGGATTCGATGCGCGGCAGCTTCCGGCTGCGGGCGCAACTATTTCCGTACATCTACGGCAGCGCCGCCGAGAGCAGCCGGGACACGGTTCCGCTCCTGCGGCCGCTGTATATCGAGCATCCGGAACTGGAGGCGGCGTACCACAACGCGCAGGAGTATTACTTCGGCGACGACCTGCTGGTGGCGCCGATCGCGACGGCGGGGGTGGGGCCGAGCCGGCTGGCGTGGCAAAGAGTGTGGTTCCCGCCCGGAACGTGGTTCGACTTTTTCACCGGCGAGCGCTACGGCGGCGGCGAAAACGACGGGGTCGCGGCGGATATAGATGAATGTCCCCTTTTCGTCCGGAGCGGCGTGCCGATTCCCATGCAGGCTTATACGCCAAGGCCCGCGACCGCGCCGCTGAATCATCTGGTTCTGCGTTGCTATCCGGGTCCCGAGGGCCAAATCGGCGCAAGCGCTCTTTACGAAGACGACGGCCAGACCCGGGCATACGAATCCGGCGAGCGGGCGTGGACGGGGCTGTCTTATCGCCGAAGCGCCGGCTCGATCACCATCGACATTTCCCCGACGGCCGGGCATTACAACGGTCAACCGGCCGAGCGTTCGTACACCATCGAGTTGGCGGACGTGCAACGGCCCCAAAGCGCGATGATCGACGGGATGGCGGGGAAAGTGGAATACGATCCGGCCAGTTGGACGGCGCGGGTGGAGATTTCGCCGCATCCGATTGACCAGGGGATCGAGGTGGTGGTCAGGGCGGATATCGCCGACGCTCAGACGATTCATCGACAGGCGGTAGCGGCCCGGCTGTCGGGAATCATCGGGCGGCCGGTTGGAGCCGGGGCGGTGAAGGCGATGCTCGCCGACGCGGTCGGCGCGGTGCGCGACCCGTCCGTGGCGGCGGGGATTCTGGCGGCGGGCGGCGTGGCGGTGGTCGGCGCCAACGATGCTCCGTATCTCTACGGCGGCCACGAAACCTTGCGCGTCTTTGCCACGCCGGGGATTCTGGATTCCGACTCGGGGACCGCGGCGTTGCAGTCGGCCAGTCTGCCGGCCGATGTAACGCCCTCGACCGACGTAAAACTTGCCGATGGAACCGACCTGGATTTGAAAGCGCTGAGCGATCAACTTCCACCCGAGGATTCCGTGATCGTTCCCGGCCGCGCGCCGATGCTCCATCTGACAGCAAAAGTGGACGGTCGGGACTGCGAGATTGCAGTGCCGGTGCCCATGGCGGCGCCGGCCGAGCTCGATCTGGCCCGCCGCGCGACGGTCACGGCCACCAGCACCGAGGATGGTTACGACCCGTCCGGTGCGGTGGACGGCGTTGCGGATGGATATCCCGGCGACAAACGGCATGAATGGTCGAGCAACCATGAGAAAGCCGGAGCGGCGATCACGCTGAAATGGGACTCGGATCAGACGATCAGCCGGGTGCTGTTGTTTGACCGCCCGAACCCGACGGACCAGGTTTTGGCGGGCCGGATCGTATTCAGCGATGGCAGCATTACGCCGTTCGGGGAGCTGCCAAATGACGGCAAAACGGGGTTGGAGGTTCATTTTGGCGTGCGAACGGTGCGGTGGCTGCGGGTGGAGATAACGCAGGTGAGCCCAGGGACTCAGGATGCGGGCTTGGCGGAAATCGCGGTATTCCGGTAAAGTAGGGGGCCTACGCGGTGGATTGAACCGATTAACTTGATTTTACGGGGGTTAACGAAATTCCGGCCGAGGCGGCAAATTTTCTCTTGCGAATGGCGATCTGGGCTGTTATCCTATTGGAATCAGCTTGCTAGTGAGGATATGCGGATTGGCGGACTGCTTTTTTTCAACAGTGAAAGTTAACCGTTTAACCCTATTTCAGCGGCGGTGGAAAGATCAATTAGGCAATTCATAGAGCAAGGGAGAAAACGATGCGCAAGCGTTCACGTTCACATCAACTATCGTTGTGTCTGGGAGGGATCGCTCTGGCGGCTTTTGCGCGGCAGGGACAGGCGCAGCTCGCCGTGACCGGCAATACGAGCACCACGCCAGTCAGTTACGGTCCCAACGTGCCGGGAACCGGAGCGCTGGCGACGCAGACCATCAATACCGGCTTCGGCGACAACACGGTGGGTGATGGGACCTCCGGCGGCGGATCGGAACTCGATGCCGCCTACGGCGTGGTGCAGAATGGCAACCTTTACCTCTTCCTGTCGGGTAACTTCGAGAATAATGGCAATCACGTCGACGTCTTTATCGCTGATGGAGCTTCCGGCGGTCAAAATGTCTTGAACATATCCAATGGCTGGACCGCTGCAGGCATGAACGGCTCGGTATTCAGCCCGAACTTTAATGCTAATCTCATGCTGGATGCGAACGATTACGCCGGAACGCTTTACGTTGACAAATATGTTCTGAACGCCACTGGCAGTACCAACACGTACCTTGGCCAAATTGGGTTGAGCGGTGGGGTTGGCAACGGCACGTTGGGTGGCATGACATTCGGATTGAACAACACCAATGCCGCGGGCGTGAATGGAAACGCCGGCACTGCCGCCGATTCAACCGCCGCCCAAGCAGTATCTACGGGCCTTGAAATTGGCATCCCGCTCAGCGCACTTGGCAACCCAACGGGGAATATCGAAGTTTTGGCCGATATCAACGGGGGCGGCGATGGCTATCTCTCCAACCAGTTCCTTCCCGGTTTGCCCGTGGGGACAGGCGATGTAGGCGGCGGCGGAACCTACGCCGGACCCACCGGCGGCGCCTTCAATCTTTCTTCCCTCCCTAATTTCTGGTTCTCCGTTGCGGTTCCAGCGAATCTCCCCAACGGAACATGGATCAACCCCGGCAGCGGAAATTGGGGTACGTCCACCAACTGGGCGAACGGAGTTATTCCGCAAAGCGCGGGCGATAGCGCCAGCTTCAGCGTAGCCAGCGCCCCCTCGACGGTGACACTTAATACCGGGTGGTCGGTGGGCAATCTCAGCTTCAGCAGCAGCTTTTCCTACGATCTTGCGCCCGGGACGGCGGGTGTCTTGACGATGGACAACGGCTCCGGCACCGCAAGCGTGACCGATTTCAGCGGCACCCATACCATTTCCGCCCCTGTCGTGCTTAACTCCAATACCACGGTTGAAGTCGTCAACAACGGCGATGGCGTGACGATTTCCGGGAATATCAGTGGAGTAGGCGGCCTGACCGTCAATAATCCCGGTGCTGGCGTGGTTCTGCTCAGCGGCACCAATACCTACGGCGGAGGAACCACGGTGCTGGCCGGCAATCTGCAATTGGGTTCCTCCAGCGCACTGCCGACGGGAACGGCGCTGACGCTCAACGCTCAAGACGTTCCCTCCGGTGCGCTGGATCTGAATGGGAACGATGCCACGGTAAGCAGCATCACGGTTCTGACGGGCCCGAACACCGGCAAGCCCGGGTTCGTCGCTCAAATCATCAACACCAGCGCTACGCCTGGCACGGCTACCTTTACCTACGCAGGCAGCAACGGCAATCCCAGTACGTTTAGCGGGTACATCTACGACAATTCCGGCGGCGGCGGCGGCACGACGGCACTCACGGTTGCCAGCGGTTCTCTGACACTCGCCCCACTCACCGGCAACAACAACTACGCGGGCGCCACCACGATCAACAGTGGCGGCCACCTGATTGCCGCCTACAACTTCGGCGGCGAGATGGTCGGCATTACCAATGCCCTGCCGGCAAGCGGCAACGTCGTGAATAACGGAACATTGGAGATCAGCAACGCGTACGTCACCACCCCCGCCACCGTCCTTGCCGCCACTTTGGGCACTGTCTCGGGCTCGGGAACCACGACGGTCGATGCCAACATGGCCGTCGACGTCGGCAGCTTCAGCCAAGCCGGGCTGGTGAACAACGGGGCGACCGAAATCGACGGCAACGGCACGGTCGGCACGAGCAGCGGTGGGGGGGCGATCACAGGAGGAGGGGCGCTCACGATCGGCAACGGCAGCACGTCCAACACCCTGCAATTGGCGCAAAACAGCGGCGACAGTTCACAGGGATCGGTCACGGTCAACGCCGGCTCGTCGTTGGATATCTACAACAACACCGTGTTCATCAACTTCGCCGCCAACGGTTTTGGCGATCCGTTCTCGACCATCGCCGGGTACATCAAGTCCGGCTACAACGGCGGCAACTGGAACGGCCCGGGCATTATTTCGACGGCGGCGCAGACCAAGACCAATGGCTTGTCCTACGGCATCGGCTATGCCGACGGGGTGGATGGAATAGTTTCGGGCTTGTCGTCGGGCCAGGTTGAAGTGAAGTACACGCTACTGGGCGACGCGAATCTCGACGGCCTGGTCAACGCCGCCGACTTCACCATCCTGGCGGCGAATTTTAACCAGCCGGTCACCGGCTGGGACCAAGGCGATTTCAACTACGACGGCCTGGTCAACGCCGCTGACTTCACTGACTTGGCGGCTAACTTCAACCAGAACGCCAGCGGCGCTGACGTGTCGGCCGGCGACGTTGCGGCCTTGGATGCCTTTGCGGCGGCCAACGGCATCAGCTTGGCGAACGTCCCCGAGCCGGCGGGTGCGGCGTTGATGCTGATGACTGGATTGGGAATTCTCCGCCGCCGGCGGCGACGTAATTAGCCCAACAGCGCCGGAAGGTAAACTGGCCGGTGTCGCCGGGCCGTCCCGCCAAAAGCTCGATCGCGTTCTCGGCGGCCCTCAGCCGAGAAAAACGCTTACCTAAGAGGCCGTGCAAGGACAACTCCGCATTTTCCCCCTCTCCCTGTACCAACTTTTTCGATCTTTGCGATAAACCCTTGGCGCAAAAAGCAGTTCGCCTCAAACTCGCCCTTAATGTTCAAAGAAGGAGCGAGCCATGGAAGGCGAACTGTGGTCCGAAGTCTATCGGATTCTTTACGAGGAGAACAGCAAACGA
>JBEKXM010000328.1:0-5716 GCA_049512115.1 Tepidisphaeraceae bacterium
AATCGCCGTGCCCGACGACGGGCCGGTCGACGCCTCGGTCGTGGTCATGCCGTTGGACGGCGCCACGGACTGGCTGGCCGCGGCGGTTTGCGCCGGCTCGTTCGATGCGGCTTCGGGATTCCAGTTCGGATGCTGCTTATATTCGTAATGCAGGAAATACGAATAGCCTATGCAGAGAAGAATGAGCGCCGCCATCCCGAGAATCGTCGTCTTATTGCCCATGAATGCCCGTGTTATCTCCCATCGATCAGCCGGCTTCCCAGAAAGTTGTCCAATTCGTCGATTGCCTCCACCTTCTTGACGGTGGTATCGACATCGTAGACCAGGCGCACAAATTCAATGTGCGTGTCGGTGACGACCACGAAGCTGGTTCTGGGATCGCGATCGCGCGGCTGGCCGACCGAACCGACGTTGATGATCGCCTTTTCCTCGGTCAACTCGAACTTGTAATCCAACTCGTCCGGACTGTAAAAATCCGGGCCTTCCAGAAATACCCCCGGCACGTGCGTGTGGCCGACGAAACACAGCCGATCAAACCTCTCGAAAATGCTCACGAATTTCCCCGGATTGGTGTAAATGTCGTCGGGAAAGATGTATTCGTTGATCGGCCGGCGGGGGGAGGCGTGGACGGCGACGAAGTCGTTGGTCCGCAGACGCACCGGGAGGTTGCCGAGGAATTTCCATCTCGCCGCCCGGCGTTGCGGGTCGGGGTCCTGCTCGAAACATCTCCGCGTCCAATAGCAGGCCTGTTCGGCGCCCTGGTTGAAATTGAACGGCTCATAGAAGACCGCAAAATCGTGATTTCCCATCAGAGACGCCCGGCATCGGGCGGCGACCAGGTCCAGGCATTCCATGGGGTTCGGACCATATCCAACGATGTCCCCCAGGCACACGATGTGCTGAATTCCCCGCCGGTCGATGTCGGCCAGAACCGTCGTAAACGCTTCGAGGTTGGCGTGTATATCACTGACGATGGCGAACATGCCGAACGTCCCTTGTCCGGCAAGAGCAAAGCTCGTCTCGGACTAGCCGAAAATGGTAGAGGCCACCGATGCCGCCGTCAAACGATTACCCTCATCGGCCCACGGACAACTCGTGCTTGCCTGACGCTGTCACTTCCACGTCGACGGTTGCGTCATGCTTTGTGCCGGTCACCGGCTTGCCATCCACCTGCACTTGCTCTGTCCATTGCGATGGCAAACGCACCAGCGCGCTGCTATCTGGCGGTAATTCCAGGGTCAAATGAAACCCATCGGCAGTATGGCGCCAGTCAACCGTGATCGGTCCTTTTACGGTCGGCGCCTTCCCGCGTGCCCAGGCCACGGCTGACAGATCCGCCGGTCCCGCACAGCGCGGCCACACCAGCACCTTGCCGTAACCGGGTTCCAGCGGCTCGACTCCCAGGACATTCCGCGGCAGCAGATTCGCCGGTGCCGCGCCCCAGGCGTGATTCCAATCCTCGTTCGGCTTGTACCGGGTGTCCCAGGCTTCCAGAGTGATTGTGGTCCCGACGTCTTCGACCATGTGCCGCCAACTGCGATCTCCAGGCGCTTCCATCAGTTGCACGGCGTCGGCCCCGCGCCCGCTGTGGAACAGGGCATCCATTAGAAACTGCGCTCCGTACACGCTGCACGCCATGCCCCGGCTTTGCACAAATGCCGACACCTTCTCTCGCCGCTCGGCCGGCACCAGCCCGAACGCCAGCGGGAACATGTTGGCGTGCAACGAACTGTGCCCGCTTCCTTCGCCGTCCACGTAAAGTCCCGTGTTTGCATCCACCAGTTTCGCATTCAGGCTCTTCAGCGTTCGCTCAGCGGCCTGGCGAAATCCCGCGGCGTCATCCGCTCTGCCAAGCGCATCGGCCATATTGGCCATCAACGTCAGCGATCGGCAATGAAACGCATTGACTACGGTATTCACCGGCAGCATCTCGCACCCGTCCCGCTCCGCGGCCGGCCAGTCCACGATGTCCCTCAACTTGCCGCTGAAATGCACCGACCGGTTCACAGAAGTGGGCACGGGAGATTTTACGGTGCTGATCAATCCATCCTCGCGCTCCAGCCCGCGCAGCGTCTTGGCCCTGAGATCGGCGTACCACGCTTTCAGACTCGTCGCGTCCCCCGTGTACAAATAATCGTTCCAACCAGTCAGAACGGAAAACATGATCCATTCCGTCGGCCAGGTGGGATGGGTAATCAGGTATTCGTGCGTATATCTCGGCAACGTCGTGTCGTCGGTGCAGTAATACCAACCCAACTGATCGATGTAAGCATCCGCTTCATAAGGCTTGCGTTCACGATCGCCGTCGACAAACACGCCGGCATAGCTGGTGGCCTTGATCGAATACTTGCACAGCGCCCAGATCGCGTTGAGCTTGTCATCCGAGCAGACAAATTCGGCGGCGTTGTCGTCAAAGGGATAATGCACCGCGATCTGGCGCACGCCCCGGGCCGTCAAATCCTCGGCGGTCGTTGCCTCCGGCATGTTTTGCAGTTCCACGTATCGAAACGGCATCACCGCTCCGATGTCGTTCGGCATCCGGCGCGCATCCGCCTTGGTTAACCCGATCTGATAAGTGCTCTTGCCCGGCGCGGTTATGACGTCCGTCTCAAGAAAGCGAACGGAACCGCCCGGCGTGCGGTCGAGATGATCCGCATCGGCCAGTTTCTCGCCCAGCCGGACCACGATGCTTCTGCCCGCCTCGTTGCCCGCCGGCGCGGCGATTTCCAATTCCAGTTGCCCAAACGCCGCCCGACCGAAATCGACGAAGAAAACGCCATCGGCCCGCTTGGTCACCTGCACCGGCTTAATGATCTCCTTTACGCGCGCCTTTGGCTGCACCGTGTACGTTTCCGCATTCTGCCCCGGCGCCGCACTATTGCCCACAAACGTCATCACCAATAACGTCCAGCACAACCGCCAGATATTTCTCATCGTCGTCTCCCTGAAAATGCCGGGCGGCACAAAGGGCCAATTTCCTGCGCCAAATCCGCCGGAATCGTATCCTGCTTCGGAAGCTAGGCCAAATGCTGTAACGCATTGGACAAATTGGCCAAGCAGAGGACCCTGAAGGAACAAATGACGACGCTGGTCAGCCAAAGCCGCTTCGGAGGGCTGCGGACTTGCTGAAGCTGGTCGACGGAAGCGCGGTACAATTTCCACGAATGAAACGTTTCCGGCAATGGCTGTCCTTTGCGTTTACTGCTCTGCTGATACTCTTGTGCGTGGTTTCAATAACGTTGTGGCTTGGGAGCTACCGGGTTGGCGAGCAGTTTCTCTATTCGCATTCTGCGCGAATTATCGGATTCACCGCCGATGAAGGCAATTTCTGGCTTTATTTGGGATTTCGGTATTTGCCGAATCGCGATGGTGACGGTTTCGTCTTTCGATTGTCCCAACCGCCGACACCTCCGGCGGACCGAATCGGGAATTGGAACGAGGTCTATATTGCTGACGATGCGTGGGGAGCTTCGTATAGCTGCTTTGTGGCGAACGCATGGAAAGCCTCATGCATTCTTTTTCTGCTGATAATCCGACGACCTCTTCGTTCTCTCGAACTGGCCTTGATTGGTCGCTTCCGCCCCGCGAAACGCGTGCGTCCATGGCCCTTCAGGGCAAATGTTGCGTTGATCCTTTCTGCTTTGACGATGGTGGCGTGGCCGTGCAGCTATTGGCAGGCCGAAGTTATTGCCATCAGATTTTGGCAGGGTAGGACGATTATCGTCGCAATCATTCGCGGATCACTATTGGTCGGTACGCGTTCCGATCCTTATCAGCCTCGCATCGAACTCGAACGTTTCACGCCCTCAGCCTCCGACATGCCGCCGAGTTGGCACGAAGTTGCCAATTTTGTTTGGGGTCCTATTCCAAACGGCCGAATAGTAGGTGTTCCGCTTTGGCTGTACTCGATTCTGTTTGCCTATCTCAGTTTGAGAATTCTTCGCGGTCTTCCCAAACCGCTGCTGGGGTATTGCACTGTCTGCGGTTACGACCTCCGCGCCACGCCCGATCGCTGCCCGGAGTGCGGAACGGTTCCGCCGAAAAAGGAAACCATTCCAAAATGAGCCACATACCCCCGAAATGAAAAAAGAGCCGCCCATGAGGTATGACCTTGAGTGCTGAGTGTTGAGCGTTGCATGAATTCGGAATTGAATGCAACGCTCAACACTCAACACTCAACGCTCAACATTGAAGTGAACGCAAAACGCATTTACCGCCTGGCGAGTCCCCAGTATTCTTTCCCGCACGTGCCGGATTCTCCGGCGGACGTACGCATGAGTCACGAAACCCTTCAATCCGCGATGAAACTTCACCAGGCTGGAAGCCTGGATCAGGCCGAGGCGATTTATCGGCGGCTCCTGGCGCGGAACCCGGAGGACTGCGAAGCCCTGAATCTCCTGGGCGTGCTGCAATCCCAGCTAGGCCGGCACGAACAGGGCATCGAAATGCTTCGCAAGGCCCTGGCGCTTCGGCCCGATACGCCGGCGTATCTTCGCAATCTTGGCCGGACCTGCGTGCTGGCCAAGCGTCTCAATGAGGCGATCGCCTGTTTTCGGCAGGTCGTGGTATTGGAGCCCGGCGACGCCGCCGCGTTCGACCGGCTGGCGGCGATGCTGTCGTTCCAGGGCGAAATTGGCGGCGCGATCGAGGCGGCCAAAACGGCGGTGAAATTGCGGCCCGAGGTTGCCGGGTTTCGCGGAAATCTCGGCGCCGCCTATTTGCAGGCGCGCCAATTTGATCTTGCCATCGCCGAACTACAGGAGGCCGTCAGGCTTGCCCCGGGCGAATTCGGCTACTGGCTCAATCTCGGCGCCGCCCATGCCGAAAGCGGTCATCACTCCGAAGCCCTCGACGCTTATGACCGGGCGTTGCAACTGAAGCCTTCGCTCGCAGAGTTGCACAGCAGCCGATCGGCGGTTCTCCTCGGTATGGGCCGCCACGAAGAAGCCCGCGCCGCCATCGACCGTGCGATCCAAATCAATCCCGACACTCCCGGCGTCCAAAACAACCTCGCCGGTCTTCTCTTC
This sequence comes from Tepidisphaeraceae bacterium, assembly GCA_049512115.1. Classification (GTDB taxonomy): domain Bacteria; phylum Planctomycetota; class Phycisphaerae; order Tepidisphaerales; family Tepidisphaeraceae; genus PALSA-1353. The sequence goes on from JBEKXM010000328.1 coordinate 5,028, forward strand.
GACGAGGGAAATTTGGAGCAGGCCATGATCGCCTGGCGGAAGGCGGTCATGCAGGAGCCCGATAACGCCGTCGTCCGCTGGAATTACGCCCGGGTCCTGCTGGCGCTGGGGCATTTCGCCGAAGGCTGGGAGGAATTTGAATCGCGGCTGCGAATTCCGGACCTGCGGCTCAACCGCGGGTTTCCACAACCGCAATGGGACGGCTCCGATCCCGCCGGGAAGACCATCCTCCTCTTCACCGAAGGCGGGTTCGGCGATGCGTTGCATTTCATCCGGCTGGTTGGGCAGGCGACGGCACGCGGTGGAAGATGGATTCTCGAATGCCAACCGGAGCTTGTCACACTGTTCGACAAAACCCCCGGCGTCGAACGGATCATTCCCCGCGGCCAGTCGTTGCCCGATTTCGACATGCAGATTCCGCTCCAGAGTTTGCCGCGAGTTCTCAAGATCACTCTGCAAACCATCCCGAGCGAAGTGCCGTATCTGAATCCACCGGCGGAGCGCGTCGAGCGCTGGGCGGCGAGACTCGCCGGCGAAACCCGGCTGCGCGTCGGCCTGGCGTGGGCCGGCAGCCAAAGCGGCAAGGGCGACCTGCGAACGAATTCCATCGACGTCTTCGCGCCGCTGGCGTCCGTCGCAGGCGTCAAATTCTTCAGCCTGCAAAAAGGAGCCGGCGGCGACGCGGAAGG
>JBEKXM010000329.1:0-5701 GCA_049512115.1 Tepidisphaeraceae bacterium
GCTGGGACCAGGGCGACTTCAACTACGACGGCCTGGTCAACGCCGCCGACTTCACCGACCTGGCGGCGAACTTCAACCAGAGCGCCAGCGGCGCCGACGTGTCGGCCGGCGACGTTGCGGCGCTGGACGCCTTCGCTGCGGCCAATGGGCTTTTGGCGGACGTGCCGGAGCCGGCGAGCGGGTCCATTGTGGTGGCCGCTTCTGTCGGATTCCTGGCGGCTCGGCGTGCCAGACGGCGACCGATGGAATAAAATGCCGGCATGACGCTTGGGGTGTGTGGCACATTCTACAAGCCCTTCTCTTCCCCTCCCCTGGTACTCCGGGGGAGGGTCGGGGTGGGGGATTTGTGGGCCAATCGACGTTCGACCCCCACCCCAGGGCTCCCGCCGATAAATCGGCGGGAACCAACCCTCCCCCTGGGTACAGGGGGAGGGGGAAATTCTCTGCGGCAAGTATCACGCGCCATGATGTGTGGGTGGGCGGTTAAGCTTTTCGCGACGTTGCTTCCACTGATTCTGATTTCGGCAGCGAGGGCTAGCCCTTCGCTGGCCGGGGGACAGGAAATCCGGAAAGTGACGGTCGGCTGGGGCGACGATGTTCGCCTGGGGCGATGGACGCCGGTGTTCGTGACCGTGGAAGACCCCCAGGCTCGGGAAGTCGATCTGCAAATCCACGGATCTTACGGCGAAAAATCGGAAGCGCTTTGGCTCCATCAAACCGCGGTGGCCGAGCCTCGGCCCGATACTTATGCCCTGCTGTTCCCGATCAACGCCCAGCTTTCGCGGATGGAGGTGATCGTTTCCGATCTGCAAACCGGCCGGACGCTGGGAACCCAGGCGTTGCAGAACAACGCTTCGTTTTCCCCGGCCGGGCGCGTGCCGATGCGGGTGCTGGCGCCCGAGGATCTGCTCATCGGCATCAGCGGGGACATCGACGATTGCCTTCGTCTGCAAGGGCAACTCGATCGAGCCGGAATCTTGGCGGGGGTTCTCGATCCGATGAAGTTGCCGGCGAATTTCGCGGGATACGACGGCGTGAGCGTTCTGATCCTTGCGGCGGCCGATCTGGCTGAGTTAACGGGCGTGCAGGACCAGGCGATTGTCGAATGGGTGCGGCGTGGCGGAAACCTGGTGGTGATTCCGGGAACCACCCCCCTGCCGACGAAGAGCTCGCTGATGGATGCGCTGCCGTGCACGATCGGCGTCAACCGAACGATCAAGCTCCCCATTGGCGCGCCCGCCGTGGAGGCGAAGCCTTCCACAACCCGGCCGGCATCACTCAACGGCCGCGAGCTTTCGCCGCGTCCCCAAGCAACCAGCCTCATGGTTCTCGATCAGACGGGATACGTTGCGCGGGTCGGGCTGGGGAAAATTGCGGTGCTTCCGGTGGACGTCTCGCCGCTGGAGTTTGCCGATGCCGCCGGCGCCAATGCGTTCTGGAAATCACTTTTGGGGCCGATGGTCAAGGTGCCAACCGTCAAGGAGCCGACGGAAATCGAAGTGAGCGACACGGAAGAGGAGGTTCTGGCTCCCGGCCCCAACGCCGCTGAAAGCGTCGGGCGGGGGCAGCGCGAATCCGCGGCGATCCGGCACGTTCTGGAATTGCTCGGAGCAACGGGAACGGCCGGGCGAATTGATTGGCGGGCCACGCTGATCGGAATGGCGGGAATATTTTTCCTGCTCGGTCCGGTGGATTCGGTGATCCTGATGCGGCTCGGCCAGCCGCCGCGGAATCGGCTGACGCTCCTTGGCTGGATGGGGCTGATCGCGGCCGTGGCGGCTTATGCCATGGCTCGGCCAATTCATTCATTGCCAACGGCGGCGACGTTCCGGCTGGTGGACCAGGCGGATGATTCGATCGTCGCCGCGACCGACGTGATCGCCGTCAACGCCGACGAACCCCAGAGGGTTCGGCTGTCGCTGGACGTCAACGAATGGTGGGAGCCCGCCAACCAGGCCGCGCGTGAATTTGGGTCCAACCGTTTCGTCGATGCCAATTGCCGCCAGGACAAGACCGGCTGCCGGCCGGAATGGGTCCGCCTGGACGGCACCGAGGCCCAGGCGTGGCATGGCGAGGCGGCCGACCTCGGACCGGCACTGCTAAACGCCGAATTTGTCCTACGAAACAACAATGCGGCGAAGGGCAAGCCCTCGCCGGGTATAGCCCATTTGACGGGAAGGCTGAGCAACAAGTCCTCGACGATGATGACGGATATTCAGATCGAGACGGCCGCGGGAAATTTCCGCCTCGCCCAACCGCTGGCGGCTGGTGCGACGATTGATTTGGACGAAGCGGTGAGCGGCGAACCGATTTCGCTGGCCGGCTTGCCGGAGGACGTCGGCGACGTTGCGCCCGAGCGGGCGGATCGGATTGAGGAATTGGTGAAATCCGGCCGGGCGTGCGTGATTTGTCAAATGCCCGATGCGCTCGACGTCAAGGTCGGTCCGGAAATCGAGCGGCATTGGCAAGTATTGCGGGCGATGACGCCGATCAAGAAATAATCCGCCCCACCAACAAAAGCGAGGCGAGCCGAAGCTCGCCTCGCACGGGAATGAACCGGACATCTCCCATCCGGAAGACCCGTCAATGACCTGTCGAGCTGCTGGAACTGGAGCTCGAAGCTGACGGCGACCCGCCGCCCATGTCAATGGCCGTGTCGGTCTTGGGGTAGTATCCAAGCTGCGTGTCGACGGCATGGTAGGTGTCCGGATTAGGCCCGGACCGGAATTCGATCTGTTCGGCCTTCAGCCCGCCGCGGTCTTCCAGATAGCGTCCGATAGCCAGGCGGCGGTCCTGTGCGTATTGGTCTTCGGGAACAGCCATGTAAACCACCAGCGGGTTGCAACTGTGGGAGTCGGCCAACACCAGGTCGAGCGTGGAAGTTCCCAGCGTGCTGAGCGTGGGGCCGTCAAATTGATCGGCATAGAACGTGCATTCGGCGCGGGCGCCGCTGGCCTCCTGAGTGTGCATCAGACTGGAGGTTTCCGTGATTTCCGCCTGTGAATGGGCGGCATCCGTCTCCGTCTGGGTGTTGCAGCCCGTGGCCAGGAGGATGGTCGAGGCCGCGGCCAGGAAGCAGGTTGCTTTCAGATGCTTGAGTAGTATCACCATGGTTCTGTTCTCCGTATGGGAAATCGGCGTTTTTCGGCGATGGTTTGAGCTTGGCATAAAAATCCTCATTTCATGAGTTCGCTGTTAAAGAGCTGGATCATGGTCGGACCCAGCAGGACGATGAAGGTGGCGGGGAAGATAAACAACACCAGTGGAAAGCTCATCTTGACGACGCTTTTGGCGGCCTGCTCCTCGGCCTTGTGCTGGCGGGCAATTCGCAAGCTGTCGGCGTGAACGCGCAGCGCCTGGGCGATGCTGGTCCCGAACCGCTCCGCCTGATTCAGCATCGCCGACAGGGACATCATCGCCGAATTGTTGGTCCGCGTTCCAAGGTTTCGCAGCGCCTCTTGGCGCGGCATGCCGACCCGCGTCTGCATGTGGGCGATGCCGAATTCCCGGCTGATGACCGGATGCACCAGCGCCAGCTCGTCGCCCACGCGCTGCATCGAGGAATCCACGGTCATGCCCGCCTCCACGCACACGACCATGAGGTCCAGCGCATCAGGCAGGCCGTATTCCAGGGCCTTTTGATTGCCCTTGACTTTCATCTTGAGCCAGATGATCGGCAACACGTATCCCGTCAGTCCGCCCATGGCCAGGAACAGGAGCATGCTCCCCAGGAACAGACCGGCGACGTAGCCCAAAATGAGACCCAGGGCGATTCCGATGACCTTGGCGCCCTGAACGGTTCGCAGCGCCGCGGGGCTGTAGATGCCGGCCTTGGCCAACTCGCGCTGAAGCGAAGATTGCTTTTCGCGCGAGCTGGGCATGAAGGGCCTGGATGCCGCCTCGCCGATTTGCTTGAGCATGGAACCGACGCCCGAGGAGGATTCCTTCTTGATGACGGCGGCCTCGGTCTTACCCTGGAGGCGGGAGCGCAGCTTTTCGCCCCCGTCGCCTTTGAACAGCAGCATCGAAACGAAGTAGACCAGCACCGAGATCGATGCGAATGCCAGGAGGATGATTAGAGTTTCTTGATTCATGATGTCATACCTTGATCGTCGTGATCCGTCGGATCGCCCAGGTGCCCGTGATGAGCATCGCCGCCGCTATCGCCAACAGCCACAAGCCGGTGGACGTATGCAGCAGAACCGAGGCGTACTTGGGATTCAGGTAATAAGACACGAAGAACAGCACGACGGGGAAGACGACCAGGATGTATCCGGTGAAGCGTCCCTCGGCGGTCTTCGCCTTGACGTGCTGTTGCAGTCGGATGCGCTGTCGGATCATGTCGCTGATGTTGGTCAGCACTTCCGAGAGGTCGCCGCCCGTTTGCCGCTGGATCAGAATCGCCGTGACGAAGAAGCCGAAGTCCGGATTGTCCACGCGGACGGCGGTGTCTTTCAGCGAGTCCTCCAGGGCCTGGCCGACGCTGTGCGCGTCGTAGCACCGGCGGAATTCGCCCGAAAGCGGTTGCGGCAATTCATCAGCCATCATCTGAAGTCCGGTGCTGAGGCTGTGCCCGGCCCGCAGAATTCGCGACAGAAAGTCGAGCGCTTCGGGAAGCTGATCCAGGAAATCCCTTTGGCGGCGATTGTGCGCGTTGTTGAGAAATATCATGGGAAGGGCGGCAAACACCAGCCCGCAAACGCTTCCGAGCAAGGTCGAATCCGTGACCACGTACAGGATTGAAAAGCCTATCGCTCCCATCCCAAGGGTGATGAAGGCGAACTTGGCCAGCGAGAAGCTCGACCAGGTCTGGGTAATCCGGTGGGCGAGGCCGCGCATGAACGGCAAATGCGCCAGGGTGCCGGAGAGGCCGCCGATGACCTGCTCGCGCCGCATGACCGTCAGGGTCGCGGGATCGAATCCCTCGGAAGCTTTGCCTTCACCGCTCAGGCGTTGCTGAAGCTTTTTGCGCTCGTCAGTCAGGCCGCCGACGACCTGGTAAATTCCCACGATCAGCAGGATCACGGTGGTCGCCACGAGGAATGGTAGAATCATTTCGTTCATAACTGTGCACCTCAACTGCGGAGGCTTCGCCTTCCGCACTGTAGCGCGTGGGCCACGCGCGTTTCATCCGTTACACGACCTCGATTCGTCTGCGTTGGAACAACTCGGTCGGCAGGGGGATGCCGCGGCTCTCGATCCGGTCGCAACAACGGGGACGTATTCCGGTCACCGTGAAATTGCCCGTCGCCATGCCCTGGCCGTCCACGCCCGTCTGCTCGTAAATGAAGATGTCGTGCATCTGCACGCCGTCGCCTTCCATTCCGGTGATTTCCGTGACCCGGATGATTTTTCGCTTGCCGCCCGTCAGGCGCGCCGCCTGCACCACGATCTGCAACGCGCTGGCGATCTGATGCCGCAACGCCCGGATGGGAATGTCATACCCCGCCATGGCGATCATGACTTCCAGGCGCGCGATGGCGTCGCGCGTGGTATTGGCGTGGATCGTGGTCATCGATCCTTCGTGGCCGGTATTCATCGCCTGCAGCATGTCCAGCGCTTCGCCCGATCGCACTTCGCCGATGATGATCCGATCGGGGCGCATGCGCAGACAGTTCTTGACCAGGTCCCGTTGCGTGATTTCGCCGCGGCCTTCGATGTTCGGCGGGCGGGTCTCCAGGCGCACGACATGCGGCTGCTG
>JBEKXM010000330.1:0-5674 GCA_049512115.1 Tepidisphaeraceae bacterium
GTCGGAGATGCCGGCGCCGGCACGTTCATTCAAAGCGCTGGAACCCACACCGTCAGCGGCTCGATGTATCTCGGAGCCGCCACCAGCACCAGCGGCATATACTCCTTGAGCGGAACCGGCTCGCTTAGCGTAACCGGCAACGAAAACATCGGCGATTCCGGTTCCAACAATTCGCCAGGCGCCACCGGAGTTTTCACCCAGTCGGGCGGAACGAACGATGTGGCGGGAATCCTCTCTTTGGGATCGTACTCTAACGACCAGGGCACCTTTAACCTCAATGCCGGTACCCTGGCAATCACCGGTTCCTCCGCGGGCGAGTACGTCGGCAACGGCGGCCCTGGAACGTTCAATCAGTCCGGCGGCACCAATACCATCGGCGGCGCCGGCTCTCTTTTTATCGCCTTCGGTAGCGGCAACGGATTGTATTCGCTCAGCGGCACCGGCTCGCTTTCGGTCACCGGGAATGAATTTGTCGGCTATGGCAGCGCTGGAACCTTCAACCAGTCCGGCGGCACGAATACAGTCGGCTACAATCTCGATGTTGGCTACGATTATACCCCTGGCACCTATTCGCTCAGCGGCACTGGCACCCTTTCGGTCCCCACCGGGACCGAATTCGTCGGCACCAGCGGCACGGGAACCTTCAACCAGTCCGGCGGCACGAACACGGCGGTCGGTCTCGACCTCGGCGAGAACACCGCCTCTGGCACCTATTCGCTCAGCGCCACCGGCACGCTTTCGGTATCCGGGAGTGAATACGTCGGCTTCGGCGGCCCGGGAACCTTCAACCAGTCCGGCGGCACGAACACTGTGGGCAACAATCTCAACGTTGGCAACTTCAGTACCGCTGGCACCTATTCGCTCAGCGGCACCGGCTCGCTTTCGGTCTCCAGCGGGACTGAATCCGTCGGCCTTGGCGGCACGGGAACCTTCAACCAGTCCGGCGGCACGAACACTGTCTTCGATCTCTCTGTTGGCAACAGCAGCCCTGGCACCTATTCCCTCAGCGGCACCGGCTCGCTCTCGGTATCCGGGAATGAATCCGTCGGCGACCGCGGCACTGGAACGTTCATGCAAAGCGGTGGAACCCATACGGTCAGCGGCTCGACGTATCTCGGAGCCAACACCGGCGCCAGCGGCATATTCTCCCTGAGTGGAACCGGATCGCTCAGCGTTACCGGCGACGAAAACATCGGCGATTCCGGTTCTACCGCTTCACCCGGCGCCACCGGCGTGTTCACCCAGTCGGGCGGAACGAACGATCTGGCGGGAACTCTTTATGTGGGGTCATACCTTAACGACCAGGGCACCTATAACCTCCAAGGCGGCACCCTGTCGCTCACCAATTCCTCCGGTAGCGAGCATATCGGCAACGGCGGCACCGCGACATTCAACCAGAGCGGCGGCGTCAATACCCTCGCCGCCGGCGATTCCCTTTATATCGCCAGCGTAGGCGGCAGCGGGTTGTATTCCCTCAGCGGCACCGGCTCACTTTCGCTCTCAGGCAATGAATATGTCGGTAATGGCGGCGCTGGAACTTTCAACCAGTCCGGCGGCACTAATACTGCGGGCACTCTTGGCACTCTCTATGTTGGCGGCAGCAGTTCTGGCGCCTATACGCTGAGCGGCACCGGCATCCTTTCGGTCAGGAATACATACGTCGGAAATGCCGGCGCCGGAACATTTATTCAAAGCGGTGGAACCCATTCGGTCAGCGGCGACTTGTATGTCGGCGCCGCAACCGGCGGGAATGGGACCTACTCTCTGAGCGGAAGCGGCGTGCTGAGCGTCGGAATCGTCGAGCAAGTTGGTTTCTCCGGATCAGGTATTTCCCCTGGCGCCACCGGCGTTTTCACCCAGTTGGGCGGAACGGCCGAGTTGGTGGGACTCTATTTGGCGTTATACTCTAACGACCAAGGCACCTATAACCTCCAAGGCGGCACCCTGTCTGTCGCCGGTTCGGCACCTTACGCCGGCGAGTACATCGGCGACGGTGGCACCGCGACATTTAACCAGACGGGCGGCGTCAATACCCTTGCCGCGGGCCCTTCTCTGGCTATCGGCAACGTTGGCGGCAACGGATTGTATTCCCTCAGCGGCACCGGCAGTCTCACCTCCGGCGACAACGAATATGTGGGCGACTCCGCCAATGGCACCTTCGTCCAATCCGGTGGGACCAATACCAACACCGCTGGCAGTGCATGGCTCTACCTCGGCTACGGCGCAGCAAATACCGGCAACTATTCCTTAAGCGGCGGCACGGTTCTTACCTCGGCCATGTCGGTTGGATACAACGGCACGGGAACATTCAACCAGTCCGGCGGAACGCTGACCGCTACCAGTTTCATCAATGTAGCCGACCAGACCAACAGCAGCGGATCCTATACTCTGTCCAATGGATCAGTGACCACGCCTTATCTCGTGGTAGGCGCCGGCACCTCAAGCAAAGGCACGTTCATTCAATCCGGCGGCACCGCAGCGGCTACTACTGATCTGTATGTTGCGGCTGGTGCCGGCAGCACCGGACTCTATTCCTTGTCCGGGACTGGCACTCTTACCGTGAGCAACAGCGCTTTCGTCGGGGGGACGTCCTCCGCCGCTGGCGGTTCGGGGACCTTGAACGTCAGCGGCGGCCAAATGACCGTCGGCCACACGCTGAAGGTTTGGAATTCATCCGGAACGCAGGTCACGATCAGCGGCGGAACCGTCTCCGCCGCAAACACCGTCAATCTGGCCACCATCAACGTCACCGGCGGGTCCGCCAACCTCGGCGCCGTGACCGGCACGGGCACGCTCAATGTCGGCGACGCCATCGCCAGCGTCACCGCTTCGGGCTTGCAGCAGGCTTCCGTCACCATCACTCCAACCGGCCAACTGACGCTGACCGCCGGCGGCGCCACCAATGCGGTCAACTCCCTGCTCATCGACAGCGGCGGTGTGTTCAATCTCACCAGCACCAAGTTAATCATCAACTACGGAAGCGGGTCCGACCCGATCTCGACCATCGCAGGCTACATCAAGTCCGGCTACAACGGCGGCCATTGGAATGGCCCGGGCATCATTTCCACTACGGCGCAAACGAAGACCAACGGCCTTTCTTACGGCGTCGGCTATGCCGACGGGGCGGATGCCAGGGTCCTCGGCTTGCCATCCGGCCAGATCGAAGTGAGGTACACGCTGCTGGGCGACGCCAATCTGGACGGTTTGGTCAACGCCGCCGACTTCACCATCTTGGCAGCCAACTTCAACCAGCCGGTCACCGGCTGGGACCAGGGCAACTTCAATTACGACGGAATAGTCAACGCCGCCGACTTCACCGACCTGGCGGCGAATTTCAACCAGAGCGCCAGCGGCGCTGACGTTTCGGGCGGCGATGTTGCGGCCCTCGACGCCTTCGCGGCGGCCAATGGACTGATGGCCGATGTCCCGGAGCCGGCGAGCGCGGTAATGATGTTGATGGTTGGATCGGGAATTCTCAGCCGGCGGCGACGCAGATAACTCAACAGCGGCGGTCGAGCGTCAGGCGTTGGCGGACACGATGTCCACGGTCGCACGTGATCTCACTAATGGAAATGGCGTCAGCGGTGTCGAACGCTGGTTGCCGGATGACTGGAAGCGGCGAAATCCGGCGCCGTCAGCGTGCGGTTGGTATCCGATGGGGAACAAGGCTTTTCGTTCGAATATTCGGCCACGTTCGGGCAGGCCATGAAGGCAGCCAACAAGCCGGCACTGACGTAGGAGTACACGGACAGCCAAAAGAACCGCCATGACAAGGTTTACGTTCGGGCGCAGCCCGGCACCCGCTCCGACGCGATGGTCGGCTGGATCGCCACCGCGCGTGGCGGAGAAGCTTAAGCTCCGATTACGCGCCCCTCGCCAAGGCGGTCGGAATTACGATGGGCGGCTTTTAAGGCTCGGTATAATCCGGGCAAATGAAACACCTCTACCGACGAATACCGCCGACGTGGAACATCACGCCGATTGAGGTGATGTTTGCCCCACCGATCGTAAATCAGACGCGATCCCGACCGGCGGTCTTGGAAAATGAAGCTCATTGGGCTTACGGATTGTCATGTCCAAAATGCCCGCCGCCGAGGGAAAGTTCTGCGTTCAACCACTCTTGTGCCGCCGACCCAAACAACCGTTTTCGCGGCTTGCACAGACCGCCAAAGTGGCAGTAAGATAAGAAAAACTTCTGTCAAAACTCTCAATCTTGGTATCCTACGGATTATTGTGGACTCGCGTCCCGCCGAAGGGACGGTCCCGCAACTGCGAAACTGTTATTTAGGCGAGGTCACCGAAGCAATCGATTTCTTCTGAATCCCCGGTACGCCACATGCGGACGAAATTAACCGCGATCAAAGATTTACGGCTTTGGCTTGGACTGTCCGCTTTTGTGATTTTGACGGGCTGTAGTCACAACGCCCAAACGCCATCTGTCCACATACTTTACGGACGTGAGAGCCTCGATGCCGCGGCTCAGGAAGCCGGCCAGGAGGCCGACAACGCCGATCCGCAGGACAAGCTTGTCTATCTCTTTGAAGAAAGCACCATTCAGCGAGCCGCCGGCCATCCGGATATCAGTGAAGCAATCTTAGATATCGCTTATCGCATGATCGTCGACTTCGAACAACAAGCCAAGGCGCTTCCTTCCCAGCAAGCAGCCTCTCTCCTGGCTGACCCGGAAGCCGCCGACTATCGGGGCCACGCCTATGACCGCATCATGGCGGCGACGTACCAGGCGCTGGATGCGCTGGAATTGGACGATCTGTCCGGAGCAAGAGCGGCGTTAACGCGCGCCGAAGAGCAGCAGCGGAACGCGGTTGCCGACCACCAAATGGAGATCGCCGTAGCTCAGCAGTGGGCGCAGCAGGACAATTCGCAGTTCGACGAGAATGCCGCATCGAAAGACCCGCAGTTTCTTTACAACTTCAACCGCCAATACGCGCCCCTGAACGCACCGGACCTCAGCGGGTACTCCGATTACGTCAATCCCTTCTCGGAATATCTTCGCGGACTGTATTTGATGACGGATGGCGCTAACCCCGGCGAACGCGAACAAGCGGTCTCGGTTCTGCGGCACGTTGCGGAAATGGTCAAAGACAATCCCTACATCGCACAGGATGCGGAATTGGCCGGCCAGGTCGCCAGCGGCTTTCCGGTTCCCCCCACAACTTATGTGATCTTCGAAACAGGCTTGGCGCCATCGCGTGATGAGACCCGCATTTCTTATCCTTTGATCCTCCGCGGCAATCAGGGGCCGCCTGTAAAACAGGTGAACGCCGTGTTCCCGGTTCTCGTGAGGCACGCCTGCAACAATGCCCAATTAACCGTCGTTACATCCGGCGGCGGGAGTTATTCCACGGCCGTGGTTTGCGATATGGACAAGGTCGTGGCCGCGGAATTCAGGAATGAACTTCCCATTGTGATGACGGCCTCCCTGATCTCCTCGGCAACCAAGGCCATCGGCCTACGACAGATCGACCAGGCCATGGACGAGGCCTGGTTGAACGATCCTTTAATCCGCACTTGCATGCAACAAATAAGAGACTTCGTGATCAAGGATTTCACCCATGCCGACACACGCGCGTGGAAAAGCTTACCCAAAATGTTCAGCGTAGCGGAATTCCCAACTCCCTCCGACCGAACTATCACTCTGACTTTTCTCAACGGC
>JBEKXM010000331.1:0-5660 GCA_049512115.1 Tepidisphaeraceae bacterium
CCCCCTGATTACAGGGAGAGGGGGAAGGAAATAGGCCGCCGATTGAGTCACACACCCATGTACATCCGGGGCTACGGAAGCGTCATTATCCATGCGCGGGCAGCGACGATGTTACAGCTACCTGTTCGGGGACAACGCGAACGACAAGCTCGTCGCCGTCGCTGAGTTCGGCGCGGCGGTCGGAGGGTTGGCCGTTGATGGAATAACTGGCCGAAGGCAGTTCGCCGTCGAACAGGCCGGGGATGGCGCCGGCCAGGACCTTCATCGCCGAGCCGACGTTGGCTCCGCGTGGAAGCTGGAGCATGATGGGCTCGCGGATGCCGGTTCCCAGGGCCTCGTCGAGCATCACGCGCACGTCCATCCGCCAGACATCGCGGCGATAGAGTTCGGCAAAGACCACGGAGAACCCCGCGCTGCGCGTCGGCCAGTCATTCCGCGGCGGCAGAAGCATCAGGATCAGCACACCGAACGCATTGAGAAATCCCAGCAATCCCCACCACCGGCTCAGGCCGTAATAGCGGGCATATTTTCCACACCCGCCGACCAAAATGCCGGTAAAAAGGACGACGGCAATTTCGCCGGCGATCACCGGCGCGCTCGACGGATCCGGTGGCCCAGCATCGACCAGGATGAAACCCGCGATCTGGCCGACGAGGCCGAACCAAAGATAGTCCATGCCCTTCAACCTGGCGATCTTCCGACGCTCGTAGCGGTAACCGTACATAATCAGCGATGAGACAGTCTCTAAGCCGGGCGGCCCAGGATTTCCTGAACCTTGGCTGTAAGGTCTTCGAGGTCGCGCTCGGCCTTGCGCAGCTCGACGAATCGGTCTTCGACGCCCTTCTCGTGTTCAAAATCCGAGGCATCCGTCGCCTGTTGCAACTGTTCCTTGGCCAAACGAAACCGCTCGTTGGCGTCATGAAGCTGGAGAAGCAAATCGTCGGGCACAATGAGGCGGTCGACATCGGGTCCGGTCGGCTGAGGCTGTTCGGGCATATTTCACCGCCGCTGGAAGTATAGCATGGGCGGCGACGGTGGGGGGAGGGGAAATACCGTTGGGATTCATGCAACGCTCAACACTCAACACTCAACGCTCAACGTTGAAGTGAGAAAATGGTGAATTGCGGGGTTTTGGCATTTCCTTGAAAGTTGAGCGTTGAGCCGGGCAGGCGAAGCCTCCCGTGTTGAGTGTTGAGCGTTGCATTGGCCAAACCGGCGCCGCAAAAACGCCGGCACGTAGCTTGACCGCCCGGTCGGCGGCCTTACGATCAGGGGTGAGCCGGTTTCTTTGCACCGCGGCGGCGGAAGTGGCCGATAAGTGCCGAGGAAACGGAGTCGGCGCATGCGTTTGGTCAGGGATGAGCCTGTGATGGAAATTGAACCGGCTGACGATGCGGACGGACCCGTCGAGGAAGTTCCCGAGGAATTGGACGGCGATGCGGAGAATTCCGAGTGCTCGGGTTCGGAGGATATGCCTCCGGTGGATATGCGGTTGCTGGAGGCATTGCTGCTTTCCACGCACCATCCGCTGACGGCCGGGCGATTGGCGGAGTTGATGGACCTGCCGGTCACCAAGCCGGTCCGGCAGGCCGTGAAAGACCTCAACCAGCAATACGAGGAATCACACCGGGCGTTCCGGATCGAGCAGGTTGCCGGGGGATACCAGATTCTGACGATGCCGGAGTTTGGCGACCATCTGAAAAGGCTTCACCAGAGGGAGATCGACGCGAAGCTGACCAAGGCGGCGTTGGAGACGCTGGCGATCATCGCGTACAAGCAGCCGATCCTGCGGGCGGACATCGAGGCCATCCGGGGCGTGGCGTGTGGGGAAACGATCCGCAACCTGATGGAAAAACGGCTGGTGAACATCGCCGGGCGGGCCGAAGAGCCGGGCAGGCCGATTCTCTACGGGACGACCAAGCGGTTCCTCGAAGTGTTCGGATTGAATTCGCTCAAGGACCTTCCGCAAAGTGAAGAGGGGCTCAAGGCGCCGGGGGCGTAGGCGGCTGGATTTCCCAGACGCTGGCGAAGGCGGTACTGCCGCCGCGCCCGATCGCGCGCCAGCCGGGAAAGAACCAGCGGGTATCCTGGACCGAATCCTGTCCCACCATCCAGACGCGGGCAAACGTGGAAACCTGGCGTTCGAGGCCATCGTCGGCCGGGGTACAGAGCAATACGATCGGCACTTTCCATGGACCGTTGTAATGAGCGATCGCATCGTACTCGAATACGGGATAATCGATGTCGTTGTTGGTGAGGACGACGACATCGCCCGGCGCGATGTGGCGGGCGAGGAATCCGGCGGTGGTGCGCGCATCTTCGAGTTGAAAGACGGAACCGGCGGCGGCCAGGTCGGGGCCTTGCTGGACCCGCCCCAAGCCGAAGGCAACGGCGCCGAAAAGCACGGTGATGGGGATGGCGCGTCCGAGCCTGCGGCCGACGGGCATCGCCGCGATGGCACACACACCCGGCGACGCGGCGAAAATATAACGGTCGATTTGCATCAGGACGGAATGCCGGGCCAGATCGAGCGCGACGACGGTGAAGAGCGGCAAGAGCGCGGCGAGCCACCAAATCCGCTTTTGGCGATCAAACGGGGGCAGAAGATAGACCAGTATGGCCATGGCGGCGGCGAGGAACCATTTCCCATTTCTGACGACACCGAAAATGAGCCGCTGCGGAGCGTCGAGGATTGAAAGAGGCAGCGACGCGTTGGGATCGGTGAAACCAAGAAGGGTATGAGCGGCGGGGCGGCTGTGGAGGAAGTTGGCGGCCCAGACGGCGGCGAAGATCAGGACGACGGAAACGATGACGGCGATGCTCTGGCGGCGCACGGGGCCTTTGAAAAACAACAGCGCGTAAATGCCCGCGGCCAGGATGATGCCGAGATCGAAATAATGCGTCATGGCCGCCAAGGCGATGAAGAGCGCCAGCCAGGCCAGTTTGATCGGGGATTTGCCATGCTTTTCGATTCGGAGAAGCACGTTGCAGATCGAAAGAGCGATGCAGGCCATCAGGGTGTAGGGCCGGGCCTGTTGACTGAAGTCGATCTGCGGCGGAGCGAAAGTGGCGATGGCGGCGGCGATGACGCCGGAGGAGGCTCCGGCGCAGAGGCGGACGGAATCGAAGATCAGCCCAATGGCCAACAGTCCGAAGAGGACGGAGAGCATTCGGATGGAGCGATCGGATTGGCCGAAAAGATCGACCCACCAGCGGAGGAGGAAATAGTAGAAGGGTGGATGGACGACGCTGTGCAATCCGTTCCAGATGTGCCACCAGTGGGGCGCGCCGTTGAGGCCGACATCGGGCGGATTGGTGACGAGGGTTTGGCTGGGGATTTGGAAGAGGGTGTCGCCGCGTCCGGTGGCCAGATAGAGGGCCCAATACTCGTCGCGCCATACGGCGTTTTTGGTGAGGTTTTTCAGCCGGACGCCGCAGCCGATGAGAAGCAGCGTCAAGAGGCAGGCGAAATGATGCCAGGAGGGTTTAGCCATGCGCCTGTCCGTTCGGGGGAGGGCTGGCAGGCCATACGGCGTCCCAGGTCCAGCCTTCGTTGCGAACCAGAGTCAAGAGAAGTCTTCGACGCTGAGCCAGCGGGCGGAGCGCGGATTTGAACAGTTCGTCCTCGACGACGGGGATGGCAATGTCCCGGAGCGAGGCGAGGGAGGGTTCGGGCGGATCGGCGGCCGCCGTCTCAATGAGCGCCGGACGCAACGTGGACAGGAATTCGGTGATGGATTCGCGCGCCGCACCGAGCGCGGGCAGATCAAGGCTGCAACCGCGCTGAAGGCCGCATTCGAGGATGGTCAGGGCTTCATCGAGCGCGGCGAGGTTGGGCGCGATGGCGGAGCTTCGTTTGCTGCTGTGGAAATAGTGGAGAACGGGATAAGTCAGATGGCTTTCACCGAGCAACGCGAGCATGGAGCTGAGAGAGACCAGGTGCGGGCCGAGCGCCGTGGTATCGGCGCCGTTCCAGGCGCGGGAGATGATGTCGCCGGGATTTTTGCCCAGACTCCAAATGTTCAACGCAAGCTGGCGTTTCTGCGTGGCGGCGGTCACGACCGGGACGACGTAGGCAATGGCGACGCCGACCAGAAGAAATCCGGCGGCGCCGGTCAGGACGGTGGCCAGTTCCCAGAACCTGCCGTTGGGGCGGAAATCGCCCGTGCCGAGGGTGCAGATATTGCATCCGACGAAATAGATTCGGTCCCAAACGGTGGGAGCTCCCACTTCCGCAAACGTGGGGGAAATGGAATTGGGATCGGCGATGAAGATCAGCGACCAGCCCAGCCAAAGCAGCGTTGACCAGGCGAGCATCGTCGCGGCGACGGTGAACAGGCCGGTTTTGGTGATGATCCTGCGCGAGGAGGTGCGGAAATGCGCGGCCAGCATGATGCGGCCGATCCAACCGCATAAGTGCTTGGTCAAAGGCCCCGCGCCTTCGAGGAACGTCGTCCAGAGAAGGTCGAGCAAGACCAGGGCGAGCATCGCGAGGCCGATCAATCCGGAAATCACGTGGATCATGGCGGAAACATTCAGGTGGGCGGGGTATCGAGCGCGCCGGCGAGGGCGTCCAATTCGTATCCGCCATTGAATCGTTTGTTATGGATGTAAAACGTGGGAGTAGCGTTAACGCCGCTACGGAGTCCGCTGACGACGTCTTCCTGAACACGCCGGGCGTAGAGGCCGGCGTTCAGTTCGTCGCGGAAGCGGGGGACGTCGAGTTCCAACTCGGCGGCATATTGGGCGAGATGGTCCATGTCGAGATGGTCCTGGTGCCGGAACAGCAGATCGTGCATTTGCCAGAACTTTCCCTGAGCGGCGGCGGCCTCGGCGGCCTGGGCGGCGAGGCGGGCCTGGGGATGGATTTTGGACAGCGGAAAGTGCCGGAACCCGAACTTCAATTGGCTGCCGAACCGGCCGACGATCTGCCGCACGATCGGATGGGCGCGCCGGCAATGCGGGCATTGATAGTCGCCGTATTCGACCAAAACCAGGCGCGCCTCCGGCGGACCGAGGACGTGATCGCGCGTGCCCAGAGGCAACGTAAGAGGCGGAGTCGGGCCGGAGTTGATCATCATGCGCACCGGTTATTTTCGCTGCAACTCTTCCAATGCCGCCAGAATCCCGTCCGCGCCGGGGTTGATGGAGATGGGCGAAAGATAGCTCCACCGGATGACGCCTTTGTCATCGAGGACAAAAAGGGCCCGTTGGGAAGTGCCGTCCTTGGAATCATACGCGCCGTATTGACCGGAAACGGCTCCCTTGGGTTCAAAGTCGGACATCAGGGTGATATCGAGATTGCGATGCTGGCGATATGCGGCGTGGCAGAACGGGCCATCAACGGAAATGCCGATGAGGCGGGCATTGAACCGCTCGAATTCCGGAAGGATTTCGTTATAAAGCGAGAGCTGATCTCCGCAAACGGGGCTCCAATCGGCCGGGTAAAAAACCAGGACGACGGGCTGACCGCGGAGATCGGAGAGGCGCAGGAGTTTTCCCGGCTCAGTGGCCAGGACGAAATCCGGCGCGACGGTGCCGGGGGATAATATTGAGGATGAACTGGCGTTTTCCATGATGGGGCTCGTATCACTTCCGTGACGGACTATAAACCACCAATCGAAGGAAGTGAACCGAATTGCGCGACACAAGGCAACGGC
>JBEKXM010000332.1:0-5629 GCA_049512115.1 Tepidisphaeraceae bacterium
ATCCACGTACCCGCTGACCAGCGGCGGGCTGTCGCCCACCACTCGAAACATCAACGCATCCAAAATCCGATGCAGATAGGTTTCCTGCCCCTGCACCAAGCCCACGATTCCCGCGTTAAGGAAATACACGCCCGGCGCCAGCGCGGCTCGAAGGCGAATCCGCACGGCGATCTTGGTGCCGGCCTCGACGCAATCGATTCCCTGGCCCAACTGATGGGACATCAACCCGCCGATCTCCACGCCCGTGATCGACTTGACAAACATCCCGAAGCGCACGCCGAACGCCGGAGCCGTGAAATTCGCGGTGTAGGCATACACGTATTCCACGTTGCTGCGCAGCACGTTGACTTTTCGCCCCGCCGAATCGAGGAGCATGAGGTCAACGATCTCCGCGCCCTGGCTGACGTAATGCGTTGTGCTGGCCGGTTGCAGCGAAGGATCATAAAAGGCGGGCTCTTTTTCGATGTCCGGTTGAGCGGTGGCGGCATTCGCCGTCGTCGCATCCGTGGCAGCGGCCGGCGCGGGCGATGCCGTTCCCTTGTCCATGTCGAGGATCGCCTGGCGAATGGCCAAACGCTGGTCGAAAGGCGCATAAGCCAGCTTTTGATATTGACCCACAACGGTCTTGGGCTTGCCGGTCAGCAGCCGTTGGCCCTGATCCAGAAGCACGGCGCGGTCGCATAGCTCGATAACGTTTCCCGCCGAATGCGACACGAAAAGCACGCCGGCGCCTGAATCGCGAATCTGTTCGATCCGGGCAAAGCACTTTCGCTGAAAGGCCTCGTCGCCCACGCTCAACGCCTCGTCGATGATCAGAATGTCCGGATCGACGCTGATGGCCACCGCAAACGCCAGCCGCGCATACATGCCGCTGGAATACGTCTTGACCGGCCGTTCGAGGAACTGACCGATATCGGCGAACGCGCAGACCGCGTCAAATCGCCTTTCCATGTCGCGCCGGTCCAAACCCAGAATGGCGCCGTTGAGAAAGACATTTTCGCGGCCGGTGAATTCGGGATTGAATCCGGTGCCCAACTCCAACAGGGCGGCGACTCGCCCGCGCACGTCCAATTCACCGCAGGTCGGCGTCAACGTGCCGCAGATCAATTGCAGCAGCGTGCTCTTGCCCGATCCGTTTCGGCCGATGATCCCGACTGTTTCACCGCGGTGCACTTCCAGGTCCACGTCGCGAAGCGCCCAGAACTCCCGATAGAACTTGCGGCGCTTGCCGAACAAAAGCTGCTTGAGGCGGTCCTCCGGCCTGGAGTAAATCTGGAACATTTTACCGAGGCCGCGCACCTGCGCGGCCAGGTTTGAATCAGACGACATCGGCAAACCCCCTCTGGGCGTATCGGAACCAGGCCAAGCCCAAATACGCCACCAGCCACGCCACCAGGGCATATCCCGCCCATTCGATCCAGTCCGGCGTTTGATGGAAGAACAGAATCTGGCGCAGTTCAATGAGGGGAATCGTCAACGGATTGAGCTTGATCCCCCGAGGCACCCATACGCTGAAATGCTGAAACACAGTAAAGGGAACAAACAGGGGGCACATGAAGGGCAGGGCCGTCAGCACCACTGCCACCACCTGCCGCAAATCGCGCAGATAAACTCCAAGCGCCGCCACGAACCAAACCAGCCCCAACGTCAACAATATCAGCGGCAGCATCACGACAGGCAGCCACAGCGCCGATGCCGGCGGCAAACCCAACAGCAGCACGTAAATCACAAAGAGGACCGCCAAACTCACCACCGCATCGAACAACGCCGCCGCCAGGATCACGAACGCCAAAATATCCAATGGAAAAACCACCCGCTTGATGTAGGCCACGTTTCCCAACACCAGCCCCGGCGCCCGGCCCAGACATTCGCTGAATATGTTCAGCAGGATCAGCCCCGAAAACAGAATCAGGAAAAACGGCGCGTCGGTCCCCTCCCATTGGTTCTTGAAAACATACTTGAACACGAAGGTGTACACGCCGAGCATGAACAGCGGCATCATAAGCAGCCAGACCACTCCAAAAATCGATCCGCGATATCGAGTTTCAATTTCGCGGCGTGTGAGGCGATAGATGAGTTCCCGCTGCCCCCAGGCAAGCGCGAAAACCCCCAGAAATCCCACGCGACCAAACGCTAGCCGACTCGCAGGATTTGTTTCTGCCCTGGAGAAATTGCTGTTCATCGAAACGACCGGCTCCGGCGTACAACACCGACCGCAATCTAACCGCCCCCAATCCCCATTTCAAGCGTTTGGCCGATCCTGCGCGGCAAAGGACTCCGGAAAATCAGGGGCGATTCTTGATCCAAAGGGATAGCGCCTCGCCCACTCGCGCGATGACGCTGTCCCAATCCCCACGCGAGGGCTGGCGGAATAATCGCATCGTCGGATACCAGGGGCTGTCCTGGCGCTCCAGCAGCCAACGCCAATCCGAGGCAAATGGCAACAGCGTCCAGACCGGCTTGTCCATGGCGCCGGCCAAGTGCGCGACGGCCGTGTCCACCGCGATGACCAGGTCCAAATTGGAGATCAATGTTGCCGTGTCGGCAAAATCTTTCAGCTCCTCCGTCCAATCGACAAGCTTCATGCCGGGCGGCGAAGTCTTGGCTTCGGCGGCAGCCGCGCCTTTCTGGAGGCTGAAGAAGCGCACGCCGGGCAACTGCCCAAGCGGGGCCAAGGTCGCCAGCTTCATCGAGCGGTTGCGATCGTTCTTGTGGGCTGGACTCCCCGCCCATCCCAGGCCCACCTTCACGAGTGGGGAATGCTCGGCCAGCCGGTGTTGCCACCTTCCGACGTCCTCGGCATCGGCATGCAAATATGGCACGTCTTTGGGAATGTTGGCCAAATTCGTCCCGAAAACACGCGGCAGGCTTAGCAGGGGACAGTGAAAATCAAAAGGCGGCGGGGGCTGGCTTGGGGGCACGATTTGGTAGGTCACTGCCATTGTCCGGAAGAGCCGTTGGAGTTCGGTATCACATTCAATGATGATTCTGCCGCCCCGCCGGGCCACCAGGGGCACGTAACGGATGAATTGAATGGCATCCCCCACGCCCTGCTCGGCGTGGAGCAGAATGGTGCGATTTTCCAAGGGACAGCCGTCCCATTGCGGCTGGGCAAAGTTTCGGGCGGGGGACGGAAAATCCTTGCATTTCCACCGCCATTCATGCTCTTCCCAGCCTTGTTGAAAATCCCCACGCGTCAACAGCGCTAAAGCCAGATTGTTGTGCGTTCTGGCATCATCAGGCTTGAGCCGAATAACTTGCCGATAGGAAGCGATGGCCTCGTCGATTCGCCGCTGGTCCTTGAAGGCGATTCCCAGATTGTAGTGTGCTTCCGCATAATCCGGATTGATCCGAACGGCCTGGCGATAGGCGGCGATCGCCTCGTCAAGCTGCCCCTTGCGTTGCAAGGCGATGCCCAGATTGTAGTGGACATCGGCAGACTCGGGCAGAAGCCAAACGGCCTGCCGATAGGAAGCGATGGCCTGGTCAAGTTGGCCCAGCTCCGTCAGTGCGTTGCCGAGATTGCCGTGATAGAACGCATTGGTTGAACAAATCGCGGTCGCCCGCCGGATTAATTCCACAGCCAGTTGCGACTGGCCCACCTGCACGGCCAGCACCCCCAAAAGATTTAATGCGTCCGCATGATTGGGCTGCCGGGCCAGGATTTGGCGGTAAATCTTCTCCGCTTCCACCAGGCGGCCCGCCTGGTGATGCGACCTGCCGGATTCGAATTGCTGTTGAAGCGTCATGCGACCGGGGCATTGTAATCCCGAATCCCCGCCGTTTCCGCGTCGGATTCATGTGCGGCATTCCCCAATTTCCACGATGTTCTCAAGTCCCCGATGGTAAAGGCTGATAAATCTCAAGGGCCCCCGAGGGCTCGGAGGCGGCGGAAACCATGGTGGGAATGCTTCAACTCACCGGCCGGATGCGCGGCGCCTTGCGCGCCTTGATCCCCGCCGCGCTTAATATCGCCGGCAGCAGCCGCGAATTCGATCCGCTGGAGCGCGACGGCCTGTGCGCCCGCTGCCTCCGCGATTGGCCCGATGACCCCGATTTCCTGCCGCGCTGGAATGAACTGCTCGCGCGAAATCCGTGGGCTACCGTCTTCCTCTGCCCGGCGTGGCAATCCGCCGCCGTCAACCAATTCGTCCCCGCCGGCCAGTTCCGTCTCATCACCGTCTCCCGGCAGCAGCAACTCCTGGCCGTTCTTCCCCTGGCCCTGAATGCCTCGTCCATGCTCGAAACGCCGGGAGGCTGCGTCAGCGATTTTCTCGAACCGCTGGTCGATTCGCAGGCCGCGGCCGAATGCTGGGAGATCATCCAGCGCTTGCTCGACGAGTTGTGGGATTGGTCCATGGGCGGGGTGTTGCTTCATCAGGTCCGCGGGGATTCGCCGCTTCGGCAGATTCTTCCGGGCATGGCTGCGAACATCGGATTCGAATACAGCGAAACTCTCGCCGACAAAGCGCCGTATATCGCGCTGCCCAAATCCTGGGATGAGTATCTCGCCTCGCTCCATGCCCACGAACGAAAAGAAATCAATCGCAAAATCCACAACGCCCAGACCAAGGCGCACCTTCAATGGCTCACGATCCGGCGCGACGAAGAATTGGTCCCCGCACTGGATCGTGCCCTGGCTGCCATGCGGCAATCGGAATCCTGCAAGGCCGACTTCACCGATGAAGTCCTGGTCGGATTCCTCCGCCGGCTCTGCCCCATCCTGGCACGGCAGGGCGATTTCTTCCTCCAGGAACTTTGGCTGGAAGGCAAGCCGTCGGCATGGCTGCTGTGTCTCCGCAGCGACCGCGGCCCGATGATCTACAACACCGGCTATGAATTGTCTCAACGCCGATGGAGTCCCGGCATCGTCAGCTTCAGCCTGGCGATTCAGGACGCCATCGCCGCCGGCGCTCCGGTCTTCAACCTTCTCCGCGGCACGGAAGAATACAAAAAACGCTTCGGGGCACAGGACCTGGACCTGTTCGATATTCAGCTCGTGCCGAGGTAAGTGGCCGGATTCGATACAACGGGTCAGCAATTCATGTCGAGGTTCGGGTCGAGGATTTCGGGGCGGGGACGCCCCGGCTCATTTGTGGCGCGCTGGCGGGTTACGTATTCTAAGGCGTTCGAATGATACTTCTCGTCCGTGATCCAACGAATGCTTCCGCATTCGGCCCACCACGTCGCGCCGGCGGGCAGAGGATAATGGCGAGATAGATCCTGGCCGAGCCATCGCTTTAGTAAACGACGGATCGTTTCCGGATCGTTCGGCGACGTGAGAATTACATGGACGTGATCCGAACCCACGGCGCAGCAGCGATAGGTCCAATAGCCACGCTCGCATACCTTTGGAATTAGAGATTCGGCGAGAATTCGCTGCTCCTCCGTCAGGCATACGGGCGGGAACTTCAACCGCTCTTTCTCCCGTTCCCATCGGTGCTCGTCGAATCCGAGAATCGGGCTATCGCGTTGATTTTATTCGCGATCGACGGTCCCGCGAGGATCGCCGTGCAAGCGCGTTCCGTACGTGCCCCAGGTGATGTGATACGCAATGACTTTCATGCGCGAGCCGGGGCGTCCTCGCCCCGAAGAATCGTCAACTGCACTCGCTTGGCTTGTTCGGCAT
>JBEKXM010000333.1:0-5628 GCA_049512115.1 Tepidisphaeraceae bacterium
TTCGGGCTGTATCGCTGGCATATCATGGACCCAGTCCGATTCGAGCAGGATCTGAAAGTGACGATCCAGGCGGTGGGTTGGCGGAGCGGCGGGCGGTATCTGCCGCTGAAGGATGACATCGCCAGCGTCGCATTTTGGTATCAAACGCTTCCGACGGCGCGGTTTCCGAAATTCCCGTCCAGAGACGACCTTGAAGTGATATAGTGTGGCCTACTTCTGAGGCGTTATAAACTCCATCGACTGGCACATTTCCGCGGTCAGTATCAGCAGGGCCGCGTACACCGCCAGCCGCGCTCCGGGCCGCCAACTCGCCAGTTCCAATCCGACGGGCAACATCAGCATGGGAAGCATGAACATCCAGATGCGGGCGGTTTCGATCTGAAGGGCGCCCGTCAAGGCGATCAGCACGAATTGCAGCACGCTGAGGATCGCCACGCGCGATTGCGGGGTTAGCCCTTGTCTGAAGGCGGACTTGAAATAGAACCCGACGAGGACAAAGCTCATCCACCCCGAGGCAAGCGCGAAATCATAAAGGTCGGTGGGAATCGTTCCCGGCAGGGAGTGGTGCGGATAATGATAAACGTTAATCAGAATGTCCCAGAGGACGTAGACTTGCCTGGTGCACTCGCGAAGGGTTGCAATCGGGTTGAAGCGCGTGGCAGCCCACAGGGCCGCGTAACACGCCGCAAACGCGGCCAGCGACGCAATGAAATGGGTGAGGATTCGCCGCAGCCGGCATTGCGGGTCGGTGAACCAGCGGAGCAAGGCGAAGCCGGTGAGGAAGATGGCGATCACGCCGGGGAGATAGGTGATAAATCCGGCAACGGCGTAGGCGACGCCCAGCGCGATGGAATATCGAAGTTGATTTCGCAGCAGCGCCAAGCCCCAGAGCACGGCTACGGTGACGGTCAGGATCGCGTAACACTGCTCGAACATCGGAAAAAATAGGACCAGCGAGGGGCATAGGGCGAGGTAGCTGGCGCCGAAAAATGCACTGTCCCGGCTGCCTGTGAAAAAGGCGATGAACACGTACGTCGCCAGGATTGAACAGCTCGCCGCCACGCCGATCAATAATCCGGAAACCGTCGCCCCCAGTTGTCCCGGCCCCAAAAGGCGGATGATTCCCATTTCGATCAGCACCAGGCCCGGCGGTTTTTGGCGGGGATGCAAATAAAAGTGGCCGAGCATGGCGGGATAGTCGGCGAGCAATTGGCGGACGCTGATCCCCTTGCGCAGCAGCATTGCCGCTGAAGCGAAATACCCCGTGCTCCACCTGCTTTGGACGACGTCCGGAATGCGGGAAAAGCCGGGCGGATTCTGTTGCAGGCACGCCCCGCCGATCATCAGCGCCAGCGCCGAGACCATGAGCAACCCCACCCACGCCGCCGATGGCCGCCTCGCATACAACGCCTGCGCCAGGAAAAATGGAACGCCCAGCGAAAGCATGACCGGATAGACCGTTTGGGAAGGGATCCATTGCCAGGTCCAGGCGTAATAATAATGGCTGTTGACATGGAAAAGATGCTGGTGAACGGCGACCGCGAAGAACGCCGCCACTGCCAGGACGAAGGCCGCGGTGGAAGCGAAGCCTTCCGCGCGCGGCGGATTCGATTGCCGGACCGAACTTTTCCCGCCGTCATCGGACATCAAATCGCCTTGAGCTGTTCCGCCATTTTCGAAGCTTCCTCTTTCGACTGGGACCCATGAATGTATCGCCAGTTCAGCGACGTGTCATTTGTGGAATCGTCGGCAGGAAGATCGGCCGGAGGACCGGCCGGCTCACTTTCGAAATTGAGCCGGCCGGTCCTCCGGCCGATTCTTGTTGCCCGGATCCTTGGGTACACCCATTGGATTCACAGCGTCCGGCGAAAGAGCAACGTGGCTGCGCCCAGGGTCAGCATGGTGAAACCGACAAGGAAGGCAAGGTCAAAGTTGATGGCAACCAGACCCGTATTCTTCAAGACGAGCTCCTTGAACCCATGCACGGCATAAGTGAATGGGTCAACCACCGCGATGGCCTTCAT
Source organism: Tepidisphaeraceae bacterium (assembly GCA_049512115.1). Lineage (GTDB taxonomy): Bacteria > Planctomycetota > Phycisphaerae > Tepidisphaerales > Tepidisphaeraceae > PALSA-1353. The sequence continues at coordinate 2,025 of JBEKXM010000333.1, forward strand.
CCAGGCTGGAAACGATTCCGTGGGATAGACCGCGCCGCTGGGGAAATACAACACGGTGTTCAACATTCCGAAAATGGCTCGCGGCACCAGCGGGTCGCTCACGCGCACCATGATTAAAAACATCATGCTGATCAATGCCATCGAGGTCGCCACCACCATCACCAACATCCTGGCCATCCGTAGCGGATTCAACGGATCGGGAATTCCCGCGATCACCGATCCGAGGGTAATTAGAACCACTCCGGCGATGATGGCTTTCGCCGCGCCCGCCAGTGTGAAACCCAAAATCAATTCGAATTTGCGGATAGGGGTGACGAGATAGCCTTCGTGCAGGCCGCGCGCTTTGTCGTCTATGAAAATGATGCCTCCGCCGATCATCGCCGAGACGAAAATCGACAGTGTGATCGTGCCGGGCAACAAGAACTGGATGTAGGGCACGTAAGGATAAATCTCGACAACGGACAGGTTGACGTCGGCGGTGACGCGCGGCTGAATGGACGGCCCGTTGTAAGTCACGAGCATGGCGCCCAGACTGCCTTGCAGCGCCGAGGCGGAGAATTGATCGGTATTGTCCTCGACCAGGGCAATGCGCGGATTCGCTCCCGCCAGGACTTTGCGCGAGAACTGCGGCGGAATGTTCAGCACACCGTTGATTTTGCCGTTGCGCAAATCGCGCAGCCCAGCCGCCTTGTCGCTGTAGGAAACCGTGTCAAACGTGGCGGCGTTGGCGGCGACGGCCTGGCACATTTCCCTCAATTTGATCGCCGGAATCCCGTGGTCTTCGTCCACCACTCCCACGCGAAGATGTTGGAGCTTCCCGCCAAACGCGTAGCCGAGCACGATCAGTTGCGCCAGCGGCATGATCATTGAAACGATCATCAAAACCGGGCTGCGCCGAAACCGTCGCAAATCGCGTTCAATGATGGCCCAAACTCGGTGCATATCGTCTTGTCCTTCATACCCGATGGATCAGAAACGGGCTGCTTGCCGCCGTCGGAGCTTGCAGCGTGTCGCGCAATTGATGGCCGGTGTAATGCACGAAAACGTCGTCGAGGGTCGTGCTTTGCACGGAGAGCGAATTCACCGTCGCGTTGGCGTTGCGAGCGGCTTCCATCAGTGCCACCGTCGTGCGCGGGCCGTTGTGCGAAGAAATCCGGTAGATATTCTCATCCGCCTTGACCTCGGCCACTTCGGGCAGGGATTTCAACGTCTCCATCCAGGTTGGCCCAACTCCCGAAAAACTGACTTCCAGAATGTTTTTGCCCGGAATGGAGGCCTTCAATTTCAGGGGCGAGTCGAGCGCGGCGAGCTTTCCGTGATCCACGATGGCGGTGCGGTCGCAGAGCTTGTCGGCCTCGTCCATGTAGTGGGTTGTGACCAGGATCGTCAGGTCGCGCTGGTTCTTCAAGCGCGTGAGCATTTCCCATACCGCGACGCGCGAAACCGGGTCCAGCCCGGTCGTGGGTTCGTCGAGGAAAAAAAGCTTCGGCTCGTGCACCAACCCCCGAGCGATCTCCAACCGGCGGCGCATTCCGCCGGAAAACATCTTCACCGGCTTATCCGCCCATTTCTCCAGGTCGACTTCCTTGAGCAGTTGTTTGATCGTCCGCAGCCGCTTTTCGCGCGGGATGCCGTAGAGCTTGGCGAAAATGCTCATGTTTTCTTGCGCGCTCAAGTCGAGGTCGGAAGTCATCGCCTGGGGAATGACGCCGATGGACTGGCGCACGGCGTTGGCCGCGTGGACGATGTCGAAGCCGTTGACGCGCGCCGTGCCGGAAGTCGGCGGCACCAGTGTCGTCAACATGCGAATGAGCGTGGATTTCCCCGCTCCATTCGGTCCCAAGAGGCCAAACACTTCGCCGTGCTCGACGGAAAACGTCAGCGCGTCCACGGCCGTAAAATCGCCGAAACGCTTGGTCAAATGATCAACTTCGATGTCAAACATGATTCACGGCTTTTCCAGCGGCAAGGTGATGTAGGCCGTCATTCCAACCGCGAGTCGGCGGTCTCGATTGTCACAGCGCAAACGAATTTCAAACGTCCTGATGTCGCGTTTGGTGCGGCTGACGTCGCGTTGCGTGGCGTAATCCGCGTCCACGCCGCGATAAAACACCGTGCTTTGGCGCACCGCTCCGGAGGGCAACTTCACCTCCAACGTGTCGCCGAGACGGATCCGGTCGATGTAACTCTCCTCGACGTCGGCGCGCACCCATAGATCATCCGGGTTGATCAGCGTGACAACGGGCTGGCCGGGGTTCACCACTTCACCCTGCAGCGCGGCGCGAGTGTCGACGATGCCGTCCAGCGGCGCGAGAATCTTGGTGTAATCCAGTTGAACCCTCGCTTTGTCCTTTTGCGCTCCGGCGGCCTGGGCTTGTTTTTTCGCCGATTCCAGGCGCGCAACGGCGTCTTGGTAGGCGGCTCGCGCCTGGTCGTAATCCTGCTCCGATACGGCCTTCTCCTTGTAGAGCGGCCCGTCGCGTTCGTACGTCAGGCGGGCGTTTTCCAAATCGGCCTGGGCTTCGACGATCTGAGCGGTGTATTGCCCTTCGCTGCTTTCGTAAAAGGCAACGTCGGCCCGTTGCACCTCCGGCTCGATGAGGCCAAGTAATTCACCCTTGGTAACCGTGTCACCTTCCTTGACGAGCAGTTGCTGCAACCGGCCTTGAATTTGCGGGCTGACGATCACCTCATTCGTCGTCACAATGCCCGTCAAAACAATATCGCGCGATTGCCGCACGGTGGCGTAATAACTGCCGCCGGCAACGGCAACGAGAATCAAAATCAAGATGGGAATCCAAAGCTTCTTCATGGCGGAGTTTCTTCATGGCGGAGTTTCTTCATGGCGGAGTTTCTTCATGGCGGACAGACTTTCGAATCCGTGAACAGACCGTGGCGGATGAAATCCAGCACTTCCTGTTTGCGGCGTTTCAAATTCCTGGCGCTGTACGCATTGGGACGCCCCATCAATTGCAACACTCGAGCGGCGGAAAAATAAAACACGATCAGGGACACAATCGACATGGTGGCGTGAAACCGATCCACCCGGCGAAATTCTCCGCTGCGCACCCCCCGCTCGATCAATCGACCCAGGGCCTGGCCCCGCGCCGCGAAATATCGGTGAATCAGCCGCTCCAGGAATTTGCCGCCCGTCATCGTCAACTGCTGAAACAACGGCGCGGATTGATGCCGCGCGCTGATGAAGTCAAGGTGCAGACTCACGTAGCGCAGCAAAACCGCCCGGGCCGGCCCCGGGGCGTTGAGCACTTCCAGCGCCTGGCGATTGAACTCGCAAAAGTGGTCCTCGACCACCGCCTCGTACAATCCCTCCTTGCTTCCAAAGTAGTAGTAAAGCATCGCCTTGTTGACCCCGGCGGCGGCGGCAATCGTGTCGGTTCGCGCGCCGGCCAAACCGGACTTGGCAAACATGCGTCCGGCGGCGGCTAAAATCCCGGCGCGGGCCTCCTTGCTTCGAGTGGTCGGGCCCGCCGGACTTGGAATGGCCGAATGCTTCATAATTTAACAAACCAGATAGTTAAATTGTACCCGCGCTTCGGCCGCTGTCAAGGCCGGGGCGGTGCCCGTCGGCTTACGCGGCCTGCGG
>JBEKXM010000334.1:0-5625 GCA_049512115.1 Tepidisphaeraceae bacterium
AAAAAAAAGACACCCGCGGTCACGGCCTCCCAGACCCACGAGATCTTCCTGCGGCTGCTAAGGAATCCTCCGCCATCCCCTCGACAGATCGCACGGACCATTACCAACGTGCTTGTGCGTAATGAGGAGTCCCGCATCTATCATTGGCACGCCGCTACAGGCCATTACCCGTCCCGTCGCAGCAGGGGGCCGTAAAACGGTTACAGTAGAATTACCGACCCGCCATGCTCCAACAGCATTTTGAGTTCATCGTCGGGAACCCTCCCTGGCTCAGTTACCGCTACATCGCCGACCAAAATTATCAGGATGAGGTGCGCTACCGTACGCTTACGCAATACGGGTTGCTTCCTCGCGACAAACGAGCGCTCTTCACGCAAATGGAACTGGCCAGCGTATTCCTCGCCCACTCCCTGGCGGCATTCGGCAAAGAAAACGCCCAGCTCGCTTTCGTCATGCCGCGCGCGTTGCTGACCGCTGACCAACACGCGGGGCTGCGACAAGGCAGTTATCGCGCGGCTGCGCCGGTCGTCCTTGAGCGCTACTGGGATATGATGCACGTCACGCCGCTATTCAACGTTCCGTGTTGTGTCCTCTTTGCGCGGCATGGCCAGGCAAAATGGGCCGGCAAGTCGTATACCCTCCCTGCCGTTGAGTTTAGCGGAACCCTCCCGCAACGAAATGCCGCCTGGGAAATTGCGTCACCGAATCTGACTGAAAAACCGCGTACCGGACGCCTCGTTTTTCTTGGCGCAAGAAATGCTTTTTCGACTTCCGTGGGCGCGGCCAGGCCGACCAAACCCAGCGTGTACCAGAAACGCTTTGCCCAAGGCGCGACTATCGTGCCCCGTAATCTTTACTTCGTCGAAGTTCCCGACCTTCATAAACCAGCTAAGCCCGATTTCGCCTATCGCGCAAACACCGACGAAGATCAAGCGCGCACGGCAAAGAAGCCGTGGAATGATGTCCGCATGAATGGGCGGGTTGAAGCCCGATTCCTATTTGCGGTCCCGCTTTCTAAACATCTGTTGCCATTTGTGATCACCCAGCCCGGAACAGCGATGTTACCTTTTCAGCGCAGCTCGGATTCGGCAAGAATGTTGGATGTCAAAGCCCTTCGCAAGGAGGGCTGGCGCGATGCAGCAAGTTGGATGGCCGACGCCGAGCGGTTCTGGGTGGAGAAGCGACCGAACAGTGCCAAAGAGCTCTCGCCGGGTCAGTGGCTTGATTATCAAGGGAAGCTGACTAACCAGACATTCCGAAAGGATGACTGGGCCGTACTCTACAATGCGAGTGGCACGAACCTTTCCGCAGCCTATGTCAAAGCGAATGCCTTCGCCTTGCCACTGGCGGTGGACCACAAGCTTTACTGGTACACCACCCAGAGCGAGGACGAGGCCGCGTATTTGGTAGCAATTCTCAATAGCGCCTTCACTAACGATGCAATTAAGCCGTTTCAATCCACCGGCCAGCAGGGCGAGAGAGATATCCACAAGAAGCCGCTTGAGCTTCCGATACCTCTTTTCGATCAAGACGAACCTCTACACGCCGAGCTATCCGAGTTGGGCCAACGGGCCACGTTAGAAGCGGCGAGCCTAGTAAGCCTGCCCGATTTCCCAAGCAATTTGGCCGGTCGCCGACGCTTCGTGCGCGAACACCTGATCGACGTGCGAAAAAGAATTAACGCCGCAACGAAGCATGTGCTCGCGGGAGGGTGACAATCATCGCCGTGACTCACACCCTGTTGTTTGACCCCGAATTTTTCCCTTGCAAAACGAGGGGAAGTTAGGTATCAGTTACCCCCATGGACTAGGCTCTGTTGTTGACCGTGCGCATGCACGGGCTTCGCCGGTACGATTCGTTGGAGGATTTGCTGGCCGTGCCAATGCTGTGTCCAAAATTGACGATTCTGGTGCCGCGATCCCTAAAACGGGATCGGCGCTTGCGTTTTGGATACTACGCCCCTGTTGCTCTGCGCCCCCTCATGCCCACCCCCCCGGGGGGTGGATGGGACATTCCGGGGGCCGATAGGGCATTTCCCCGGCCGTTCGCCCGGCCACGGAGGCGATGCGCCGGACGCGGCTTGTCGGAAAATGCGGTGCCCACGGGGCATTGCACAACTCCAACCCCGAAAGTGGTAAGCATCAAACCGCTTTCGACAGCACGAACCCTGGGCATTGAGCGCGCGAAGAGCTCGCCGAGAATCCCGAATTATTTGACGAAGTCGCCCAGGGCGTCGGCGATTTGGCGGATCGGGGTTTGCCAATCGCCGGGGCGGGGCTGGCGGAACAGACGCATCGTCGGATACCAAGGCGAATCGCTTCGGTCCAGCATCCATCGCAAATCCGGATGGAACGGGAGAAGCGTCCAAACCGGCTTGGCCAGCGCGCCGGCGAGATGGGCAACAGAGGTGTCGGCGGCGATCACCAGGTCCAGGTTGGCGATCAGGCCGGCGGTGTCGGCGTAATCGAAAATTTCTGCCGTGTGATCGATCAGCTCAAACCCCGGCGGCGGAAGCGGGTTGGGTGCATCGTTCTTCTGAAGGCTGATGAAACTGACGCCGGAGATTTCAGCCAGCGGCGCAAACGCGGACGGCGGAATCGAGCGGTTGTGGTCGTTGCTGTGATTGGGATTGCCGGCCCAGACCAGGCCGACCTTTTTTCGATTTCCCAGCGGCATCAGGCGCGATCGCCAATGCTCGGCCAATTCGGGCTGGGCGCGGAGGTAGGGCACGTTGGCCGGGATGGTTTGGAGGTTCAGGCCGAGCAGCAACGGCAAGCTCAGCAGATAGCAGTGATAATCAAAATCGGGAGCCAATTGGGTGTTGGTGATTAAATGCGAAACGCCGTCGAGACTGCGCATCAAGCGAAGCAATGTGGGCGGACAGGCGAGGATCGTTTGCGCCCCGCGCTGCGACAGAAGAGCGGCGAGGCGGCTGAACTGAATGATGTCTCCCGCGCCTTGCTCAGCATGGAGGAAGATGCGTTTGCCGGCCAAATCCTGGCCGGTCCATCGTGGCTGCGGGAATCGGGTCTTGGCAATGCCAAAGTCCGGCTTGAGCAGCCGCCATTCGTACTCGCGCCATCCATCGGAGAAATTGCCGGTGAGCAGGAGGACGCCGGAAAGGTGAAAGTGCGCCGCCGGATCGTCGGGGCGGAGAGCGATCGCCTTTCGGAAGGCGGCGATCGCATCGTCGAAGTGACGGCTGTCGCACAGGGCTTGTCCGTAGTTGAGCAGGGCTTCGAAGAAATCGGGCCGCAGCCTCAGCGCGCGGCGAAAAAGATCGATCGCGCGATCGTCTTGATTCCTGGCCTTCAGCGCGGCGCCGAGGTTCATCATCGCCTCGGGATAATCCGGCCGGGCGGCCAGGGCTTGTTCAAATTCCACGATCGCTTCATCGAAAAGCCGTTTTTTCAGCAGTGCGTTGCCAAGATTGTTGCGGGCCTCGGCAAATCGGGGATTGAGGCGAATCGCCTGGCGATAGGAGGCGACGGCCTCGTCGATCCGCCCCAGGTCCGCCAAGGCAATACCCAAGTTATTGTGGGCCTCGGCGAGCCGGGGATCTATCGCAATCGCCTGGTGGAAGATCGGCAGGGCGCGGTCGGGCTTTCCCGCTTTGCGTAATGAATCGGCATAGTTGTTGAGGACATTGGGATCGCGGCTGCCCAGGGCCAGGGCCTTCTCGAAACATCGAATCGCTTCATCGAGCCGACCGAGGCGGCTGAGGGCGAGGCCCAAGTTGCCGTGGTAAATTGGCTGGCCGGGATCGCGGGCGATGGCGCGTCGGATGAGGTCGGCGGCGACATCTTCCCGACCCTGCTGCGAGCAGAGTACGCCGAGCAGGTGCAGGGCGTCGGCATTGTCCGGTTGGAGCGCCAGGACTTGGCGATATTGCCGCTCGGCCTCTGCAAATCGTCCGGCGCGATGGAGCTGTGCGGCGGCGTCGATTGTCTGCTCGATTGTCATGGCGAGTCGATTGTCATGGCGAGGGATTCACCAAAGCGCCCAACGTTTGCCGGAAGGAGCGATTCATTCGGAATGCCGCATTTCGCGGGCGGTTTTTCCGGTGTGTTTGCGAATCCACCGGCTGAAATAGGTTGCCTCACGGAATCCACACTTTTCCGCGACGGCGGCGACCTTGTCCTGAGTGTACCGCAAAAGGCTTTTCGCCTCCTGTAGGCGAACGTGCGTCAGATATTCCATGATGGTGACGCCCGTCTGTTTGTGAAAGAGCCGGCTGAGGGAGCCGCGATGATAGCTCAGGTTGGCCGCGATTCGTTCGGCGGAAAGTTCGGGATCGGCGAATTCCTGCTCGATCAGATGGCGGGCACGCTGCACGAGCGGCGCGACGCGCGGCGTGCGGATGGAATTGGCGATCTCGTAAAGCATGTCGATCGCCAAAAGGCTTGCATGCCGGCGGCCCTGGATGGTGTGGTCTTTAAGACAATCCATCAACTCATAAATCTTTTCCAGCGCCGGGGGCTGACAGTGGAACACGCCGACGTTGAGGCCCAGCTGCAAAATGAACTCCTCGGCGAGAGGGCCGTCGAGCGTGAACCAGCAGAATTCGTTGACCGGCTTCAAGGCCCAGAATCGGTGGGGGATGGTTGGAAGATAAATCGCCACCATGCCGGGTCCGAAATTCAATTGCTGTGGGCCGATTTTCATGGCTCCCATTCCAGACAGGACCCATTTGATCATGACGATGCGTCGGGACCAGGTTTGCCCGAAGCGTCCGCGGGAGACTTTGACGTGCTGAACGGTTCGCAGCGCCAGGGGAACGCCCGAGGGCGGGTCGCTGCGCGGCCGCTCGATGGCGACACCGCCAATGCGGTGGGCGATCGGATCGTCCGGCTGGGCGTTTTCAACCATGGCGTTTACAAACGATTGATTATGGGAATAAATGGCAATTGGGCAAGAATTTCGATGCTGACCGCAAAAGTGGGTGCGCGACAGCCGGGCGATTAATCCGGCGCAAGAAAAAGCCCACGCCGACAGCGTGGGCTTTCGCAATAGGCTGGGAAATTAACCTCTACGACCGCCGGCGCCGACGGCGTGCCAACATGCCGATGGCGCCCATGGCGAGCAATCCCGTCGTCGCCGGCTCGGGCACGCTGGCTGGCACGGACAATCCGTTGGCCGTGGCGAAGGCGTCCAAGGCCGCGACGTCGCCGGCCGTGGCCGCGCCGCTGACGCTCTGGTTGAAGTTCGCCGCCAAGTCGGTGAAGTCGGCGGCGTTCACCAAACCGTCGTAGTTGAAATCGCCCAGGTCCCAGCCGGTGACGGGTTGGTTGAAGTTCGCCGCCAGGATGGTGAAGTCCGCGGCGTTGACCAGGCCGTCCAGATTGGCGTCGCCCAGCAGCGTGTAGGCCACTTCGATCTGCCCGGAGACCAGGCCGGAGACTTTGTTGTCTTTGCCGTCGGCGTAGCCGAGGCCGTAGGACAGGCCATTGGTCTTGATTTGTGCCGCGGAGGAAATGATCCCCGGGCCGTTCCACCCGCCGCTGTTGTAGCCGGACTTGATGTACCCGGCGATGGTCGAGAACGGATCGCTGGCGCCGTAGGTGATGATGATGTGGTTGTTGTTCACGTCCAGCACGCCGCTGCCGGTGATCGACAGGGACGTGA
>JBEKXM010000335.1:0-5576 GCA_049512115.1 Tepidisphaeraceae bacterium
CAGCGCACAAAAACCCCGGCATGGCCATGCCGGGGCTTCTTAAGCAGTTTTGCGAAAAGGTCGTTACTTCAGCAATCCGTCCTTCTTCGCCATGGCCAACACCAGGTCGACAACGCGGTTGCTGAAGCCCCATTCGTTGTCGTACCAACTCACGAGCTTGAAGAACCGCTTCTCGCCCTTGAGATTGTTTTGCAGCGTCGCCAGGCTGTCGTAGATCGATGAGCGAGCGTCATGGATGAAATCGGTGGAAACGAGCTCTTCGTCCGTCACGCCCAGGATGCCCTTCAAATACGACGTGGACGCCTTTTTCAAAAGGCCGTCGATTTCTTCGATGGACGTGTCGCGGGCCGACCGGAACGTCAGATCCACCACCGACACATCCGCCGTCGGCACGCGGAACGACATCCCCGTGAGCTTGCCCTTCATGGCCGGCAACACTTCGCCGACGGCCTTGGCCGCGCCGGTGCTGCTGGGAATGATGTTAATCGCCGCCGCCCGTCCGCCGCGCCAGTCCTTTTTGCTGGGGCCGTCCACCAGTTTCTGCGTCGCCGTATAGGAGTGAATGGTCGTCATCAATCCCGTTTCGATCCCGATGCCTTCTTTCAGTAGCACGTGAACCAGCGGCGCAAGGCAGTTGGTCGTGCACGATGCGTTGGAGACGATCAGGTGCTTGGCCGGATCGTATTCGTTGTCGTTCACGCCGATCAGCAGGGTCTTGACTTCGCCCTTGGCCGGCGCGGTGATGATGACCCGCTTGGCCCCCGCCGTCAGATGGCCCTTGGCCTTCTCCGAATCATTGAACAAGCCCGTCGACTCGATCACGTAATCGACGCCCAGCGCTTTCCACGGCAATTGCGCCGGCTCCTTGGCCGCCAGGATGCACTTCACGGGACAGCCATTGACAACCAGCGTATCGGCGTCTTCCTTGCTCGCGTCGCTCTTGCGGGTTTCCACCTTATGGTTGAATTTTTCCTGCACTGAATCGTATTTCAGTTGATAGGCAAAATATTCCGCGTCCGTGGAGATATCGACGACCGCCACAACGTCGATCTTCTTGCCGAGCAGGCCCTGATCGCACAGCGCCTGAAACACCAGCCGGCCGATCCGGCCAAAACCATTTATTCCGACTTTCAAAGCGGACATGGTCCGCCTCCTTTCACAATTTGGTTATAAAAAGCGAACCGGCGCATGGGCCGGCTCAAAGATTTAGACTAGGAATCCAACTCGCGCGTGTCAAGGATGGGAAAGCACCGTTGAAGTCGCTATGATTCAATATGATTCAACCAGTGGGAATCCATCAATCACTGCGATGAGGATTGCCGAATAAGGGATAATCGTGTCCGGACCAAGTTCGCAAACCTCGCGTCCCCAGGGCCGCGCATTGATCGTCGGACAGCCCGCCTACCGCGGCGCCCCCGCCGCTTCCCTCCATCGCCACGGATATTTATCGACCGAAGTCGATGAACCCTACGAGGCCATGGTTCAGCTTTGCAAACGCCCGCTGTTTTATTCGACAATGGTTCTCAGCCTTAACAGCCTCTACCGCGAAGAACTCCCCATTATCGCCTGCATCAAGCGCCGATTTTCCCATATCGATATCTGGCTCTCCGATACCGATGGCCGACAGGCCGCCCTCGCCGAAGCCATGCGACAAGGCGCCGACGGCCTTTTCGCCGATGACGGCTTGCATCGCATTGCCCCCGGTTCGCCCATTTCGACATCGGGAATAAGCGTCCCAGACCCCGCCCCAGAGATGCCCGCCCCCACCGACTGCTCCGATCCCGCTTCCCAGCCGGAAAAGTGTTCCGACCCCCTCCTGACCGCCGAGGAATTGCGCGCCCTGCTACATGAAACCCCCAGCCCCAATCCGGGATAGCCCCCAATTTTGTTTAGCCGCCGCACTTGTGCGGCGCGTTCCTCCCTTATCAAAAAATCAGCGAATAATTAGACAGTTAACGCAACCCAGCCCCATTTTCGGGATACTATATGCACCAGATATGGTCCGGGCATCCCAGGAACGAGTGCTGCTCATCGGCGACGTTGATCGCCAGATGTATTCCACCGTCACCCAGGCCCTGCCCAACGCCCAGGTCAAATCCGTCGCCAGCCTCTTTGACGGCATCGCCGAACTCTCCAACGAGCATTACACGACTGTTCTGGCCTCGGTCGAGCCCATGGAACGCCGACCGGAATCCGCAGTCCGGACCCTCCGCGAACTCAGCGGCCAGGGCCGGCTCCTGCTGTTCGGACATCCCACGCTCGAACCATTGTCCCAAAAAATGATGGAATTCGGCTGTGACGATTACCTCATCACCCCCATCACCCCAGGCGAACTCCTGGAAACCCTCGGCGGCCCAACCCCACGAAGGCCCGTCGAAACCGTCCCCCCGCAGGTTGTCTCGACGCATACAGCCCCGCCGCCGGATGAGAAATCCCGTTCCACGTCACCCCTCAGCCGTATTCCTCTGTCAAATTTGGCCTTGGACGCCATGGTCCAATCCCCCCAGGATCCCATCGGAACCACGATCCGGCAGATCAACTCCATCCTGCCTCCGACTTTCAACGTATTTGTGACCCCTGCCGGAGCCGCCGCTCCCCAAGTGGCGGACGATTTGGTCGTCGTTTCCCATCGGCCCTGCGACCCGGTCAACGGCAACGGACTGGGACCCGATCTCCTCCCCTTTCCCGACTCACTGCATTTGTCCTTGCCTTCCGATCACGACCAGGCCGTCGCCGTCGCTTTTCTCGCTGAATTGGCAAAAAATCTCGCCAAGCTGCACGTCCTCTATGAACGCCACGCCGGCTTGCAACGACTTGCCATCACCGATGACCTGACCGGTCTGGCCAACGGACGCTATTTCCGCCAGTTCCTCACCAAGATCGTCGAGAAAGCCCGCATCAAGCGATTCCTGGTGACGCTGTTCCTGTTCGACATCGATAATTTCAAGCGATACAACGATCAATACGGCCACGGCGTCGGCGATGAGATTCTCAAGCAGACGGCCAACCTGATGCGGCGTTGCGTGCGCGATCACGATTTGGTTTCGCGCATCAGCGGTGACGAGTTCGCCGTGGTGTTCTGGGACAAGGAAGGACCCCGCACCCCGCGCGAGCCGCGCCCCGGGTCCACTAACCGCACGCCCCAGGAACCCCAGGACATTCTCGACCGCTTCCGCAATCTCCTCTCAACCCAGGATTTCCCCGGCCTCGGGCCCGGCGGTAAGGGCTGCCTCACCATCAGCGGTGGACTGGCTGTCTATCCCTACGATGCTCAGGACGTCAACCATCTCATCCAGGCCGCCGACCAGCAGCTCATGTTCGGCGCAAAAAGATCGGGAAGGAACTCCATCCACCTTGTCGGCGGCGATTGCCTGCCCCCGATCAATCCCACTGCGGAAAACCAACACCCCGTATAGACTTCAAACGTTAATCGCGCTGATCTTGACGTGTAGTTGCGTCTGACGGTGGCCGATCTTCTTGTGATACCCCTTGCGGCGCCTGTATTTGATGGTGTCTATTTTCTTCCCCTTGATCGCCCCCAGCACGTCTCCAACAACGCTCGCCCCCGCCACCGTCGGGGCGCCGATCTTCGGCTCGCCCTCGCCGCCCACGAACAACACGCGATCAAACGTAATCGTCTTCTGATCGAGATCCTCGCTATCGATTCGGATGACATCGCCCGTGGTGACTTTATGTTGCCGGCCGCCGGCGTCGATTATCGCGTACATCGTCCAAAACTCCGCTGTTTAGCGGTAGGCTTCGCCTCCGCCGAGGAGGGGGGATTGTGGCCATCCCGCCGCGGATGTCAAGCGTCGCCGTTCCATAACGCCCGATAAATAACTTGACCCTCCGTTGCCATTTTCTTGCGCGCTCCTGGAAATTCGATTTCAGTATGTCGCCAAATTGCCCGATCTTCCTTGGCAAAGGTTACTTAAGTTACATACCGCAATGGAAGAATGAACAATGAATCAGGTATTATTGGAAAAGATCAAGAATGAGCCCCGGCTTCCCTCGCTGCCGGGCGTGGCCATCCGTGTTCTGGAACTGGTAAAACAAGAGAATTCCAGCCTCGGAACCGTTGCCAAGGTCATTTCCAGCGACCCCGCGCTTTCCGCCAAGGTTATCCGGACCGTCAACAGTTCCTTCTACGGCTTGCCGCACCACGTCGGCACCATCAATCATGCGCTGGTCCTTCTCGGGATGCAGACCGTCAAAACGCTCGCCCTGGGTTTCTCGCTGGTCAGCACCATCAATTCCAAGAAGAGCGCCAAATTCGATTACCTGCGGTTTTGGCGGCAGAGCCTCTATTCCGCCGTCGCCGCTCGCACCCTCGACAAGACATTGAAACGCCACGCCCACGAAGAGGCATTTCTCGCCGGCCTGCTTTCCGACATCGGCACGCTGGCCATGCACCAGGCAATCGGCGAGCCTTACGACGAGCTGCTGGCGATCTCCCAGGGCGATCAAGTCGAATTAATCCGCCTTTCCCGCGAAAAATTCGACCTCGACCACGCCGAGGTCGGTGGAATGCTCGCCGAACACTGGAAATTCCCCCAGGTCCTCGTCGAGCCTATTCGCCAACACCACCAGCTCGCGCGTCGCGGCCATCAATTCCGCCCGCTCACCGAAATCGTCTATGTCGGCGTGCTCTGCGGCCAGGTCTTTTCCGCCAAACGCACCGGGCTCGTCCAGCTGGCCACCCGGGAATTGAGGTCACGTTTCCAATTCGACCAGGCCACAATCACCTCACTCCTGGCCCAGATCGACTCCCAAACCAAAGAACTGGCCAACCTGTTTGAAGTCACCATTTCGCCCGGCCGCACCATCGCCGACATCGAACAGGAAGCCCGGCAGATGCTCGTCGAAATGAGCCTCCAGACCCAAATGCGCTCCCAGCAACTCGCCAGCGAGAATAAACATCTTGAAAGACAGGCGGCAACCGACGGACTAACCGGCCTGGGCAATAGAATGGCTCTCACCCATTTTCTGGCCGACGCCCTCGCCGAGTCCCAACGCGCCGCGGAGCCTGTTTCCCTCCTGTTCCTCGACATCGACAAATTCAAAGACGTCAACGACACCCACGGCCACCAAACCGGGGATGAAGTCCTCCAGCGTTTGGGAAATCTCCTCCGCTCTCTCACCAAGAACACCGATCTCGCCGCCCGCTACGGCGGCGAAGAGATGGCCGTCGTCCTGAGGAAATGCGACTCCCAACAGGCGATCGAAGTGGCCGAACGCATTCGAGCCGCCATCCAGGCCGAGTGCTTTGATTGCGACGGCAAATCCTTCCGCGTGACCAGCAGCATCGGCGTCGCCACGGACGCTCCCAGCGGGCGGTTTGGCTCTTGCGACGATCTGATCGCCGCCGCCGACCACGCCGTCTACTCCGCCAAGAAGGCCGGCCGCAACCGCGTCTGCGACTATAAAGGGGACATTCATGATTTAGCGCCCGCGCCCGCGAATTCAAATTCGCGCCTTGTCCCCTTGCGGCAATGACCCGCCCAAACGCATAATGCTTCGTTGACGACGGATATCCCCGGAGGCGGATGCGATGAAGCAATCAGACCGCGGCAGCG
>JBEKXM010000336.1:0-5562 GCA_049512115.1 Tepidisphaeraceae bacterium
GGCCTTACCCCGAATTATTCACCACGGATGACACGGATATCACGGATGTTCAATGCTGGAAATTACTTATGATCGATCCCATGCTTTTCCACGGCGCGCAGACTGCGCGCATCGCCGTTTCGGAACTGTCCTGATTTATCCGTGGTATCCGTGAAATCCGTGGTTCCTCTGAATCATCCAAGCTAATGCTGGTGGCGTTTGAGTTGAAGCAGAATAGACTGGGAGAAACCACAATGGACGAAGCGACGATTCGACTGCGCGTGGAGCCACTGGAGGAAGGCGGGTTCGTGGCGACGAGCCCGGACGTTCCCGGCTTGGTCGCCGAAGGGCGCACCATCACCGAAGCGACGGAGATCGCCCAGGGGCTTGCCCGCAAGATTGCCGAGTCCTGTCTGGAGCACGGCGATCCGGTTCCGCCGGCGTTAGCGCCGATCGCGACGAAAGGATCAATCGACCTGCTCGTTCCCGTCGGCGTGCGATGACATGGGACGCCTCTCTGGATTCAAATACCGCGACGTAGCCAAGAAGCTCGGGACCTTCGGATATGTCTTCGACCGGCCGGGGCCGGGAAGCCACGAGGTTTGGCGGCACGCGCAGTCGGGACGGAAGGTCACGCTTCCGCACCACCCAGGCGACATGCCTTCATTTCTCTCCTTCTAGGAACATTGTCGGCTCATCCGTCCCTTTGGCTTTCGCCTTCGGGGCTTGCTTGAATGACCGAACGTCGGCCTGCGGAGGCATGTCGATCCGTTTGCCCTCCAATAATTGCTCGATCGTCAAAATCTGTAGACGTGGGTGCTTCGATTTTCCGACTGTTTCCGACTGGAAGAATCCAGCGTCGGCAGCCTCTTTTCGCATTGGCGCGGTCGGTTCTTCAATGCAAATGAAAACACCAATTGCTGCATCCTCTCGCTCGATCACGCCGCGCAAATCTCGCACCTGTGTCACGTTCACATGTCCCCCCTTGACGCTAATGATTACCGGCTTCACATTGCCACCGGTATCAGTCAACCAGAGCCTGCCATCGATGCCCCGATCCGCTCCCTTTTTTTGTTGCGATTGATCCGGACGCGCACCGACCAGTCCGAGTGACCAGTATTGGAATTGATATTTGTCTTCGTCGGCCAGTGCTTGGGCGCTGGCCAGGTCTTCCGGTTCGCCAACGACGCGATAGGATTTTTCAATCGAAGGACCGAAAGCGTCCTTCAGCCGAACCTTGATGAGATTGATGGCCAGGTGAGTTATGTCTATGCCAATCCATCGCCGTTTCAACCTTTGCGCCGCGGCAATAGCTGTTCCGCAGCCACAAAATGGATCAAGCAGAATACCGCCTTCTTCACTGCTGGCGAGGATTATTCGTTCGAGCAGTGCCTCTGGTTTTTGCGTGGGATAACCTAGGCGTTCTTGAGCTTGCGAATTTATGGGCGGAATATCGAGCCACAAGCTGTCAACAGTTTCGCCGGGAAGTTCATCCAAAAAACGCTTTCGCTGAATTCGGCGGCTCGGATCAGTTGGGATGAATAGGCGTCCATCTCGATCCATCTTCTCCATGCGTTCACGCGATACGGCCCAGCCCTTTGGTGGAGGTTTTATGCCTTTGTATTCGTAGCAGAGATTGGCTCGATAATTCGGACTGGTGATGTTGTCTAATCGATAGCGTCGGCCATTCTCATCAACATGAGTGAACTTCGATTCGATGTAATCGGGATTGCTTTCACAATACTGCCGCGATAATTGCGCTTCGCGGCTCTTGACGTAAAAGAGAATTGTGTCATTGGAGACGCCAAAGCGAATCGCCTTCTGGTTCGTTTCGCCGCGCCCAGCCTTACGCTTCCATATAATGTCATTGCGGAAGTGGTTTGGACCGAAAACTGCATCCATCAGCATTTTGAGATAGTGGCTGGCCGTGGGATCGCAATGCAAATAAATCGAACCCGTCTGCTTCAACGCACGTCGAAGGTCGACGAGGCGAGGAGCCATCATCGACAAATAGGCCAGCATATCACTCGCCCCAAGAAATGTGCGGAAAGCCAACATGCACTTCGCGACATGTTGCCCGCCATTCTGCACGGCATCGGCAAAATTCACCGCGGCCTCATGGTCCCATTCCCACGTATCCTCAAATGCCTTGATTTGAGAATGCGCCTTCTCGCCGCCCTTTTCGGAAAAGAGGACGTTGTAATCGGCATTGGAGTTAAATGGCGGGTCGAGGTACACCAGATCGATAGATTCGTCGGCAACGTGTTCTCGCAGAACTTTCAGGTTGTCGCCGTAGTAAAGGACGTTCTTGTTTTCCGTCATCGTGGAGTAGCCCTTCTTCGTCGGTCGTATTCTCGCCTCGATACTTTGGCCGATCAATGCTCTGGGCTATGCGCTGGCGACGTTGCGAACACTCCAACAGATCATCTACGCCATGTCGCGCCGCATTTTAGGCAATATGTTTGGGTTCGCAGTTCGAATCCCGCGCGATGGCCATTCGGCGGCTTTGTTGGGGAAGGGGTGGACGCGGGGGTGGAGTGGACGAGAAATCGTTGGGAACAGAAACGCGGGACGGGTCCAATTGGGAGACGGTGGCCGATATTGGACCTATCCCGGTATTCCCGTTCTGAATCACTTTCGGGTTAGCCAATTCCATAGGCAGAGGAGGGCGGTCAGTAGCGGGGAGGGGAGGAAGGTTCGAAGGTTCAAGGGTTCAAGGGTTCGAGGGTTCGAGGGTTCGAGGGTTCAAGGGTTCAAGGGTTCGAGGGTTCAAGGGTTCAAGGGTTCGATGGTTCAAGGGTTCGAAGGGTTCAAGGGTTTCAGGGTTCAAAGGTTTAAGGGTTCAAAGGGTTGAGGGGTTAGGGGTTCGAGGGTTCGGGGCCGGTCGGGGATTTGGGAAGGTATTTGTTGAGCATGGCTTGGAATTCCTTGGATACGCCTGGAGGGGCGTATTTGGGGCCGCGCAACGGGGAACGGCGAAGGTAGGCGATTAAATTGCTCAGCATGGCGATGATGCGGCGACAGTCGCCGTGGAGACGGGCGGCGGCTTGAGGATCGATGTATTTCTGGTCGGCGGCGATCATTAGTTGGGCGCGAACCTCGCCGCAGGAGCCCTTGGCGATGTAGAGAAACTGGATGAGTTCGACGTTGCCGCCGCGTTCGAAGCCCTCGGCAATGTTGGAGAGGATGGAGACGGCGGCGCGGCGAATTTGATCGACCAAGCCGCGGTCGCGGCGGAATTCGGGGTGCCGAGTGAGGCGGTAAACCTCGTTGACGAGGGTGCGCGATCGGACAAAAACGGCCAGTTCCTCAAATGTCTTGGCGGACTCGCCCATGCGCAATCCTTTCAATCATCCAACAGGAAGCGGATCACCTTCG
Source organism: Tepidisphaeraceae bacterium (assembly GCA_049512115.1). Lineage (GTDB taxonomy): Bacteria > Planctomycetota > Phycisphaerae > Tepidisphaerales > Tepidisphaeraceae > PALSA-1353. Next base: position 3,358 of record JBEKXM010000336.1, read on the forward strand.
GGGGCAAGAGCGGCGATTTCACGTCGATGACGAAATCGACGACGATCATTCGGTCGTTGCGTTTGAATTGGGCCCACATTTTGTATAGGCCGGGCTTGGGGAAGAGGACGCCGAAGGGGATGTCGGGGCCGGAGCGGGCGTCGGGGCCGGGAGTTATCAACTGCTCGGGATGACAGTGCAAATAGGTCTGCGTGTCCTGGGAAATCAGGACGCAATGGGACATGGCGCCGAGATAGGGCTGAAGATCGTTTACGGGGCGGCCGTCTTGCGTCAGGCGGATTAGGAAATGAGTTTCCAGCCCGGAGACGGGCGTGCGAGGTTGGAAGAAAAGCTCGGCGGTCATCGTGGGGTCATCGGCCAGGGGTTTGGCTAATGAAGGAGATGGCGTTAGGTCGGGAGTATCGGCTAACAATTCGGCGTTAGCGTCGGCGGAGCGGACGACTACTGGAAGACGGAAGACCTGGGCGCGCTGGCCGGTTGGGGTGACGTCGGCATAGAGAAGATAGGTGCCGGGATGGGGGAAGGTGTACGAGAGTTGCAATGAGCCATCGTCTTGGGGGATGGGGTGGACGTGATCGAAATAGGTGAAATCGGCGGAGATGATGATCAGATGGAGCAGGTGTTCGTGGACGATCATCAGATCCCGGAGGAGTTTTCCGGATTGCAGGGGAGTGAAGCGGAGAAGGACGGGCTGGGCGGCGATGACGTTGGGAGACTGGGGGTTGGTATCGAGGCGCATGTCGTAATCGGCGGAGTGGAGGGTTGTCGGCGGAATGCGGCGGATGGGGAGCAGGGGCATGCCGCACAGGGGGCAGACGCCGGGGGAGACGGAGATGATTCCATCGTGCATGGGGCATTGATATTGGGCGACTTCGTTGGGCGGGACGGGGGTGATCAGGTCGGTGACCCAGGGATCGAAATAGCCCATTTTCAGGGAGCCATCAATTGGGAGAGCGGCGCGGGCGGAGAAGGCCATCACATTTTTTAGAAACGGGGCGCTAGCGGAGAAATGGGAGCGGGTTTGGTCGGCGTCGAGGGGGATGGCGATTTCGCTGTAGCCGCGGGAGATCAGGAGATTCACCTGGCGCGTGGGGACGGGGACGGGGGTTTCGGAGAAGCGGTCTTTGACGTAGAGATCGAGTCGTTGGGATGGGGGATCGAAGGTGAGTTCGGCGCGGATGGGGCCGTAAGGTGCGACGGTGCCGTTGGGATGGGCGCCCCAGCGTTGATAGTGGCCGTATCCGATGTACCAGGGCAGACCTTCGTTGTAGGTGATGAGGAGGACGGATTCGGTGCACATCAGGACGGCGAAGAGCAAGGCAAAGGCGTGGCGGAAGGCAAAGCCTCCGCGGCGGAAGCGCGGGACGGAATCCTGGAGGAGTCGGGCGGCGCCGATTCCGAGGGCGGTGAGGCCCATGGCGATGTGGGCGATGTAGACGCCGGCGGCGACGTTGGCGTAGGGGGCGACGGTGTGGACGTGGGTGAAGAGCATACCGCCGCCGATGAGGGCCATGACGGCGACGACCTTGGAGGGGGTGGCCATGCGGGTGCTGACGGCGTGCTGGCGGCGAATGCGCCAGAGGCCCAAGGCCCCCACCGTCGCCAGGACGATGGCCAGGGTTTTGTGCAACTGGACCTCGCGGTCGCGGAGTTGGCGGGGATCGAAGAGGCGGTAGAGATCGAGATCGGCGAAGAAGAAGAGGGAGATTCCACCCACCAGCAGGAGCGTTGGGCCGACCCATTTGAGTTTGTCGGCTGTATTGGGGAAGAGGGCGTGGACGACAAGTGAGCCGGAGAGAGCGAGGGGGAGCACGCCGGCGACGTGGTGCATGAGTTCGGAATATCGGAGGTTGAGATCGGTCTGGCGCGTGGCCAGGACGTTGAGGTCGTGGAGGGTGAGGACGTCATTGGCCCGAGCGCCGACGACGGCGGCGCCGTATTCGAAGACGAGTTTGCCGCCGAAGTAGCCGGTGATGATGAGCAGGACGTACCAGGCCAGGCCGATGAGGACGTAGACGGTCAGGGATTTGCGGGTGTTTTCGGTGAGGAAGAGCCGCCAGGCCAGGAGGACGACAAACCCCCAGGAGGCGAGGTTGGCCATGAGTTCGTGCCATTCGATTGGTTCCTGGGGGATACCGGCGCGGCCGGCCCAGACTTCGGCGTAGATGCCGCAGATGAACGCGATGAGGAGGAAGAAGGTTCCGG
>JBEKXM010000337.1:0-5533 GCA_049512115.1 Tepidisphaeraceae bacterium
CGGCGCCCGCCAGCACCGCCACGGCAACCATCACGCCAAGGATGATTCGCCGTTTGACCGCCAGCTTCAGCGCGTCGATCCGGCTGGACAGGTAATAGGCGAAGTAGTCGGCCAACTCTTCCAGCCGATTGCGCAATGAGGCGAACGCCTCGTCGGTAGGGGCGGCTGGCTCGGGGCATTCGGCGGGGGATTCCGAGTGGGATTCCGCCGGGTCGTTCTCCGGCGGGGCCGAATTTGCGCGATCCGACTCCATAGCCTCCCACGACTCCATAGCCTCCCACTAAGATTCGCCTCAGCGAATCAACGCCGCCGCCGCCACAGCAAGCCGAGCAGCAGCCCAGCGCCGGCGGCCAGCAGAAGGGAACGGATCGGGTTGTCCTGGATATAGCTTTCCAGCCCGTCTTCCCATTTCCCAACTTTTTCGCGGCCCTGTTTGACATAATCCGAGGCACGGTCCCGCAGGTTCTCATACTGCTCGTGGGCCACATCTCGAACGGCTCCGCCCATCTCCAGCACGTCCTTGCCGACTTGGACGGCCTTTTCCTTCAACTCTTCCGTTGCCGAACTGGAGTGGCTCGGGGTGTTCGTTTCGTGCATTCGTGGCATGATGACGCTCCTTTGTTAATCATAGTACCAAGGGTCATACATATCCCGGACCGGATCGGCTGACAACGTACAAACTGGGTTTTGAACTGAGCAATTCGGTCATCCCGGAAGTCGTTATGCCGGCGTCAGCGGTAATTTTCCAGGATTCGCTGGATTACCGCGGTGGTGCTCTTGCCGTCAACCAGCGGCGCCAGTTCGACGCGCCCGCCGTAGGATTCGACAACGTCCCAGCCGACGACCTTTTCTTTCGGATAGTCCGCGCCCTTCACAAGAACGTCTGGACGGATTTGCTCGACGAGGCGCTGCGGCGTGTCCTCGTCGAAACAGACCAGATAGTCGATGCTTTCCAGCTCCTCAAGGATTCCCAGGCGGTCGGACTGGTTGAGGATCGGCCGCTTGGGGCCTTTGAGCCGGCGAATGCCCTCATCGGTGTTGATCCCGACGACCAGCAGATCGCCCTGCTTCCGCGCGAACTGGAAATATTTGACGTGGCCAAGATGGATTAAATCGAAGCATCCGTTGGTGAAGACGATGCGTTTGCCGCTGGCGCGATGGGCGGCCAGTTCGGGCAGCAACGTTTCGATCGCGCGCACCTTGCCGGGACGATCGTGGGCCTCGGCCTGGATTTCGGCGATGATCTCGCTCGGCGTGATCGCGACGGTGCCGAAGCGTTGGACTTCCAAGCCGGCGGCGACGTTGCCGAGCGCGACGGCTTCCACCCAATCGGCGCCGGCCGCGCGGGCGACGGTGAGCATCGCCAACACCATGTCCCCCGCTCCCGTAGCATCGAAGACCTGACGCGGACTGGCGTGCTTCAGCCAGCGCCGCTCGCCGTCGCGCGTCGCCAAAAATGCGCCGTGCCGATCCAGCGTCAGGATCGCCGCTTCGACGTTCAACTGTTCCAGCAGCTTTTCCGCGGCGGGTTGGAAATCATCGGGCCCCTCGACCGGCCGCCCGACGGCGCGGCTGGCTTCGGAACGATTCAGTTTGATCGCGGTGGCGCCGGCGTATTTGGAATAATCGCCGAGCGACGCCGGATCGACCAAAACGGCGATCCCCCGACGCCGGGCGGCGGCGATCACGCCCCGGCAAACGTCCGGCGTCGCCGCGCCCTTGTTGTAGTCCTCGATGCAAACAATGTCGCAATCGGCAATCGCCTGCTCGGCCAGCGCGAGCAGCTTTGCCGCCAGGGCGTCGGAAACGGGGCTGGAATTCTCGAAATCCAATCGCATGAGCTGTTGTGCATGGCGATGCTGGGCCGCGCCGACGAGGCGGAGCTTGCTGGTGGTGGGGCGGTCGTCGGCGACGATCAGCCGGCTCGGATCGATGCCGGCCTGTTGCATGAGCCGGCGCACGTCCTGGGCGGCCGGATCATCCCCAACGATCCCGATGGGCCGCACGCGCGCGTTGAGAGTCGCCAGCATGGATGCGACGTTCGCCGCTCCACCAAGGCGAAGCTCCTCGTTCTGATAATGCAGCACGAGAACCGGCGCTTCCGGCGAGACTCGCTCGGCGTTTCCGTATAGATACTTGTCCAGCATCATGTCGCCGACGAGGACAACCTTGCTGGGCGGAAGGGATTGAACGATCTGAATGAGGCGCGGATGCATGGCAATGATGGTACTCAGGGAGTTGGCGGTTGCCAGTTTGGCCCATATTATTCACCGCAGAGCACACAGAGCACACAGAGCACGCAGAGAAAGCGCGGAGAATGCGTTGGGATTGCCGTGCGCGGTCTACCCAAAGTAAACTTCATGAACGATGGAGATAAATCCTTCTGCCGCCTTAAACTCCGCGTGCTCCGCGGTGAATAATCCGGGTTAGCTCGATTTGGCATTCAAACCCCGATTTACTCCACTTTTTGTGTCGCGAAATCGGAGCAATTTTTCCGGCTTTGCGACTGAAAATGTCCCACTTTGTCCCGAAATGTCCCATTACCCCCCCCGGGGGGTACCTTCCAGAGAGTAGAGCGGAGAAAGTGGAAAGTAGACCGGAAATTGGGACGGAATTCGCCCATTTTGCTGCTCCGAACAATAACCTAACTTGTGGCGAATTGCAAGGAAAAAATTCGCGGATCGTCCGGCCTCCGAGCCAGACCATTCCCTGCCTTTTTTGAGGCATCCCCACTTCAATTGCTATAGCCGACTTTAATCGATCTTTAATCAATCCGTGCTATTGCGAACGTGACCGAGGGCGAGATCGAACGCTGCCATCCGTGGCCTGCTGTTGAAGAACGCGTGTCGTCGAACAACACCATTCTCTCAGAAGGCCGCGGCTGGCGCGAGCGATATAAGGCGCGCCAGGGCGCGGACTTACGAACTATCTTCGTGGCATTAGCTTACGTCCCGGTTTCATTCTGTAAAAGCGTCAAAGAACACCCGTTTTGCGAGTTATTTTGTTGTAATGTCGGGTTGGTTTGATATGCTGGTGTGTAATACCTGACGCAAGCGATCAAGCGAGCCGACGAAAGGGCAACTTCCTCACATCTGTGTACGTCGGGCGGGTTTTTTCTGGACGATTACTCTTACCTTGGGTTGGGAGGCTGAATATGCGTAAGTCCTTGAGGAACGCGTCTTTAATAGCGGCGGCTGGTTCTGGCTTGGTTTTGAGCGCTGGTTTGGCACGCGGCGATATCGTAACCAATAGCCCCAGCCTGCCGCCTATCGGACACACTTATAGGGAATATGAAAATGGGCAACTCGTATGGGTCACTTACCAAGCGTCAGCCGATTTGCTCAACCACATACCGACTGGACTAATTGGGACCACAACCGACGGGGTAAACGACACCGAATCGTTCGACTCGGAATTGACGGGAGTCGTCAGCATTGGCAGCAACCCGCTTACACAGAACGTTCCGATCGATCTCACGGGTCCGGTGTCAGTCGAGGTTTTTGGGCATACGGGCATGACGACCGGCACGTGGAACACGCAGATGCTGTCGATGGACCTGACCGAAACCTTCACGAGCGGGCCTTTGATCGGAAATAGTGTCGAGATCACCCTCGATCCCAACAACCCGACTACGGGCCAAACAAGCGTCACGGATCTCGGCGGAGGCCTATACGATATTAGTAGCTTTTTCGATGTGTTTACCGATCTGTCGATAAATGGCGGGCCTCTTGCGCCCGCTAATGGGTACACGGAAGTGGTTCTGGTGCCGGAGCCGGCTTCATTGACCTTACTTGGCGTTGGCGCTTTCGCCCTTTGTATGCGGCGGCGTAAAAGCGCCTGAGGATGCGCGAGCAGTCCCGGACATCCAACAATCCTTTGCGTTGCCCCTCTAAATTGAATTCACCCAGTGGGCCGAATTGAACGTCTTCACGAAGGACGGGGCTGTTCCGATTGACAACAACGAGTCGGAACGAGAAATGAAGCGAGTCTGTCGTAATCGTAAAAACAGTCCGTTCGTTGGCAATGAGGGAGGTGGTGCGACGGCAGCGGTCCTCAGCAGCATCACCAGCACCTGCCGCCGGCACAAGATCGATCCCCAGCGCTAGCTGACTCAATTAATGACGAACCTGCCGGCGACGCCGATTAGCCAACTTGAGGTGTGGCTGCCGGTCCAGTGGAGGCGACGCAACCCGGCCCCATCGGGATAGTGCATGGCATAACGGACGCACTTGTTCTCCAGCCTCTTCCGGGATCAGCGTGGGTAGCGGGTCAAGCGGCTCTCCCAGACGCGGGATAGCAACTCTTTGAGCTGGGCGAAACGCTTGGGCCCAAGCTCATCGCTCCATTCGCGCTCGATGTCGCGGAGTACGTCGTGGATTTTTGAGTATGCGGCGTGTCCACGTTTGGTAAAGCGGATAATTCGCGCGCTGCCCTCGTTCGGTGCGTCGGACCGGACGATATAACCGAGACCTTCGAGGCTCCGGAGTAGCTGGTTCATGGCCTGCTTGCTCATGCCGGCGCGCTCGGCGAGAGTGCCTGGGCGAACCCCATCCGGACCGGGAAACTGCAGCACCGCGATATGCGGCAGCCGAAGCTCGTCAAAACCCGCCGCGTTGAGCTCCTTAATGATGCGGCGATGGATTGCCTGAGCCGGAACGCGCAGCAGCGCGCCGATGAGCATATCCCTCGTTTTGACCGGTGAACTTGTTGGCAAAAAGGGCCTTGACATATCCAGTAAACTCCGTTTACAGTATAGCACGGTAAATGCCGTTTACAATAGGAGACACTCGTGGCACAGCCGACCATCGACCTGCGCGTCAATCCTTCCGACGAGACCATCCTTCTCGGGCCGCTCGCGGTGCGTTTCCTGCTCACCGGAGACAACTCGCATGGCAGCATCGCGGCCTTTGAGCTCACGGTCCCGGGAGCGCAGCGACTGCCGGTTCCCGCGCATAGCCACGACCATTACGAAGAGACGATCTACGGCATCGACGGAGTGATGACCTGGACCGTGGATGGAAAACAAATCGACGTCGGGCTGGGGCAGGCGCTGTGCATTCCCCGAGGCGCCATTCACCGGTTCGATAACAACGGAAGCCAACAAGTGAAGGCGCTCTGCGTGATCACGCCGGCCGCGATAGGTCCGCAGTATTTCCGCGAATCTGCCGAGGTGATCAATGCGGCGGCCGGTGGTCCGCCGGACCGAGTAAAGATGGCGGAGATTATGCGCCGCCACGGCCTCACACCCGCTCCGGCTCCGCCTCAGGCGTAGCGCCTGGGGAATACCCGTCCGGCCAACCGCGCCCCCGCGTGCATGAGGCACAGGCATAAGGTTTGCAATGGCAAGACGACGGCGCGGAAAGAGGTGATCCGGGATTGGTTAAAGGGGACGGATTGATTAAAGGGGACGTAGGCAATCCCGTTCGGCACGATAGTTGCATCTTATATAATAGCATTATCTTGCGCTTGCGCTAGCGCGGTTTTGTTGGCATGATCGGGGCATGGCCGATCCGGCGGATCGTTCAATCACGGC
>JBEKXM010000338.1:0-5527 GCA_049512115.1 Tepidisphaeraceae bacterium
CTGAAGGAATTGAAGCAAATAAAAGACCAGCGGAAAAAGCATGGGAGCCGGAAAGCTGGCCAGAACCTGGGTGACGGGTTGAAGCCGGTTGGACCATTTCGGCGAAAGCCCAATGAGAATCCCGAGCGGCAATGTCCAGATTGCTCCGAGGACCACGGCCCCAGTGACTCGGCCGAAGGAGGCGAACAATGCGATGAAAACCGTCACCCAATCCTTACGCTCGGTCCATGCGATCCCCGGAGTGGCATCGTGAATCGGCAGGTTGATGAACAGCTTCAGCAACTTGGTCGCACCCCACGCGGCCAGGATGCAAAGCACCACCACGAAGGTCCACGAAACCACTTGCTTGATCATCGTCAGGCGCGATTTTTTGGCGGCGAGGTGATCGCCGATTGGCCCGGACGGCACATGCTGCGGTCTGGGAGCCGGCCTCTCCTCACGATCCCTGCGATGAAATATTTTGGATAACAATTGCAGCAGCCGCGATTGACTGAAGAAGTCCATGAACCACGAATGCGGGACGTCAGCTTCCGCGGAGTCTTCGAGCCTGAATCGCTGGCTCCAGACCACGATGGGCCTCCAGATTACCTGATCCACCGCAATAATCATAATCATCATGGCCAGCACGGCGCCGATCTGCGCCCGCGTATTTCCCTGATAGATGGCTTCGGACATGTACGACCCGATCCCCGGCAGGCGGAAGTCGTGATTCACGCCATGAATCGTAAGCTGGAACGCCTCATTGACCGTGAGGAAGAACCATCCACCGGCCATGGACATCATGGAATTCCAGACCAGGCCGATCATCGCTGCCGGAACCTCGAGCAGTTTGAAGATTTGCCAACCCGAAAGCTCCTGAAGCGCCGAAGCTTCGCGGAGCGCGATGGGAATCGAGCGCAAGCTGCCATGGAAACTGAACGTCATGTTCCAAACCTGCGCGGTGAAGATCATGACGACGCAGGCCAACTCCAGCCCGAACCTTTGGTGGGGAAACAGGCTGATCATCGCCAGCACCAGCCCAGGCAAGAAGCCGAGCACCGGGATGGATTGAAGAATGTCCAAAGCCGGGATCATGATCTTTTCGGCGTTATGATTGTGGGCGGCGATCGTTCCGTAGATCAGCGTGAAAATAAGCGAAAGAATGTACGCCGCGATCCCGCGCATCAGGCTCAGAAGGGTGTATTTGGGCAGCGCCCATAGGGACAAGTTGATCTCAACCGGGCGCTGCATCGAGGTGCTGGCCTGACCGAACATCATCGCGATCGCCGCGATGATTCCGGCAATGCCGACGAGCACCAGCAGGTCCACGCCGATGTTGGCGGGAGCTTTGAGCGCTTCGCGGACCTTCTTGGTATAAGTGAGGACCAGACCCATGCAGCGGGGATTTTAGGGATGCGCGCCAGGATTGCGAGGAGGCGCGCCCATCCGCGACAGCCGCCGCTCCGCCAGCGAAGTTTTCTACGCCGTCAATTGCCCTTGGATTTGGTTGAGTTGGTCCGCGACGGTCTTGTCGTCGTTGCAATCGCTTTCGATGGTGCGGACGGCATGCAGGACCGTCGTGTGATCGCGGCCGCCGAAATAGAGCCCGATCTCGGCCAGGCTGAAACTGGTAAATCGGCGGGCGAGGTACATGCACACCTGCCGGGGGAACGCGATGCTCTTGTGCCGCTTTTTGCTTTGGATGTCGGCCAGGCGGACGCCGTAGTATTTCGTCACCGCATCGTAAATCTGCTGAATGGTGATGCGTTTCTGCTCGGGGCCGGTGGATTCGCCCAGGGCGCTCTTGGCCAGGTCCAGATCGATCCGGCCCGCCTGAAGCAGGCTCATTCCCTGAATCCGGGTGATGGCGCCTTCCAACTCGCGCGTGTTGTTTTCCACTTTCGAGGCGATATACGACACCACGTCGTCGGGCAACGCCAGGCCGCGCACTCGCGCCTTCTTTTGAAGAATCGCGATGCGGGTTTCAAAGCACGGCTTTTCAATGCGCGCCACCAGCCCCCAGTTGAACCGGCTGACGAGCCGCTCTTCCAACTCCGGGATTTCGCTCGGCGGGCAATCGGCGCTCAGGATAATCTGCTTCTGTAGCTGATAGAGCGTGTTGAACGTGTGGAAGAATTCCTCCTGCGTGCGATCGTGCTTGCTGAGGAAATGGATGTCGTCGATCACCAGCAGATCGACGTGGCGATAGCGGAAGCGGAACTGTTGCATGTCGCCGTGTTCCACTGTGGTGATGAACTGGTTGACGAAGCTGTCGCAGGAGAGGTAGAGGATGCGCAAGTCCCCTTGACGTTCCAGCACCTTCTGGCAAACGGCCTGCAGGAGATGGGTCTTGCCCAACCCGACGCCGCCGTGAATGAACAGGGGGTTGTACGCCTTGCCCGGGTTCTCGGCGACGGCGACGCTGGCGGCATGGGCGAGCTGGTTGCACGGGCCGGTGACAAACTGCTCGAACGTGTAATCGGGATTAAGCGGCAAGGGCTGGTCGCTGTCGTTGAAAAGCCCGCCTTGGCCCAGGCCTTCGCAATGGAATGACACGGAAACCAGCCGCCCGATGATCTGCTGGGCCGCAACCGAAAAAGGCGTCTGGCACTGTCCCTGACAGAAGTTAAGCTGCGCCAGCGTGGGGACAATCACCTGGATGACCCCGTTGGTGATCTGCCGGGGGATAAGCTGATCGAACCAGACCCGGTTAAGGCTTGGATGCTGATTTCGGATCTCCTGGAGGATGCGTTGCCACACCGCAGGATCAAATGCAGGTTCTTGCGCGCGGCGCGCAGGGGTATCGCGCCGTGAAGGCGATTGCGTAATTACCATGGCGATTCTTCAGCGAAAAGTGTCTATTAAATTCTCCGCGCGCCGGCCCCGAGATTCTCTCTTCCGGCCGGCGTACGAGTTTACAATATCAAATTCACGACCCTGGCGAACGCGCGACTCAGCAACGACATGCGTGATGGCCACCGATTGTTTCAGCCGCGCGCTATTCACACGCACTAATTCGCACATTACCCTTTTGGCGATCCATTTTTCAAGAGCATCCTACCGGACAAAATCGCCCAGTGCATCGCGCGCGAATTGATTTGCACAATCCCTAGATGCCGCGCCGAACCTTGTCCCCAACCCGTCTCGCTGAAAACATTTTTGGAAAAATATTTTTTTCCCAACATCCACTCATCCGCTCGCTCGGCTGGGAATCGGCAGCCCGACCTCGGCCATCACCTGTTTCAGATCGCTCCAGACCGCGGCGCGATTTTCCTCTGTGTAGGAACGCAAGAGAAAGGCGGGATGAAACGTCGGCATCAGCTTGATGCCGCGCCAGTTATACCACTGCCCGCGCATTTTTCCCATCGACAAACGCGAGTTCAGCATATACTTGGCGGAGGGAAGCCCCAGCGTCACGATCACTTTTGGCCGGATTATCTCAAGCTGACGAACCAGATAGGGCGTGCAAGTCTCAACCTCATCGGGCGCCGGGACGCGATTGTCCGGAGGCCGGCATTTGACGATGTTGGCGATGAATACCTGTTGGCGACGCAAACCCATGCCCGCGATCATCTTGTTGAGCAGTTCGCCCGCCCGGCCCACGAACGGCCGGCCCTGAAGGTCTTCGGTCTCGCCCGGACCTTCGCCAATGAAGAAAATCTTCGCATCCGGATCGCCTTCGCCGAACACCGTGTTTTTGCGTGTTTCGCAGAGCCGGCAACGCGTGCAGGACTTGACTTCCCCAGCGTCCATTTGCGCAAGTTTCGCGATTTTTTCCTCGCGAGATAGCGATTCTCCCATCATCGGGGCAAAATCCGCCTCTCCATTTGGCGCGAAAAGTTGCGCCGCCGACGCCGGTTGCGGTGGGGGCGATTGCGATGGGGTGAGTGGCGCATCGGGTTCGATCGGCTGGGGCATCCGTACCGATTCCAAGCCGAACGCCCGTTCGCTTCTCAGCCATAGAGAACGCCGATGTTTTGGAAGGTCGTCCTTCATCATATCTACCGATCCTAATTTTTTTCTTTCCCAGAACAAATGCTTGACGCGCCCGTGTCATTCATGCACAATACGGAACGAAAAGCCACCCCGGCCCGCAATGGCGGGTGCTCCAATGGAGCACACCGTAGCAGGTCGCGGTGGCTTTTCTCATTGTGGAGTTATCGTGCGGTTATCGCGGAATCGCCCTGTAATTATCGTGAGTCTTCGAGGGAGGCGCCTTCTTTGAGGAATCCTCATGGCCAACAAAAGCAAACAGGAACTCCTGAGCCGACCCATCGAGCATATCGATATCACCCAGCACAACCCGATTGCGCTGGTGGATGCCATGCGGCACATGGCCAACAGCGCCCGCGATCTCCACCGCGCGGCCGATATCTACGACCGCATGCTGCGAGACCGCGACTGCGGGATCATTCTTTGCCTCGCCGGCTCGCTCAACAGCGCCGGTCTGAAGAAAATCTTCGCCGAAATGATCCGCAGCAGGATGGTCGATGCCATCGTCTCCAGCGGCGCCAATATCGTCGATCAGGACTTCTTCGAGGCCCTGGGCTTCCATCATTACATCGCCGATGACTACCTCAAGAGCGGGATGCACGATGGCATGTTGCGCGAATTGATGATCGACCGCATTTATGACACCCTCATCGATGAGAACGAACTGCGCGTCTGTGACGAGACGATGCAGAAGATCATCGACGAACTTGAACCCAAGCCCCACAGTTCGCGCGAGATCATCCGTGAGATGGGCGCATACCTGGAAAAGCATGGCAAAGCCGCGGACGGCATCGTCCTGGAAGCCTACCGGCACGACGTACCGATTTTCTGTCCGGCCTTCAGCGATTGTTCGGCCGGTTTTGGTTTCGTCGCTCACGTGCACGCCCGGCAGGCCACGGGTCGGCCGACCGTCAGCCTCGACAGCGCCAAGGACTTTTACGAGCTGACCCAACTAAAGATCAAGAACAAGGACACGGGCCTGCTCATGATCGGCGGCGGGGTGCCGAAGAACTTTGCCCAGGACGTCGTCGTCGCGGCCGAAATCCTCGGCGTCGAAGTTCCCATGCACAAATATGCCATCCAGGTCACCGTTGCCGACGTCCGCGACGGAGCGCTATCCGGCAGCACTCTCAAGGAAGCCAGCAGTTGGGGCAAAGTGGACACCGCTTTCGAGCAAATGGTCTACAGCGAAGCTACGCTGGCCCTTCCGCTGATCGCCGGTTATGCCTATCACAAAGGCGCTTGGCGCAATCGAACGGCGCGCAAGTGGAATCAGCTCTTGGAAGCCGCCGCCGTCGTTTAGCCGCGTCGCTTGCGACGCGCGTGCCGAAGAAGACCGCCGACTTTAATTGTTTGCCCAATGAGCGGCGCACCTCCGCCAGATCGAATCTCTAAAAAAACATCACGGTCGGCCTCATGCCGACCGTGACAGGTCTCGTTTCCAACCGTTCATGGCGACGCGCGTCGCCGTTGATTCGCATTCAAACCGAAGTGAGCTGATACTCCATCTGTGCCGCCTTGAGTTGGGCCAACGCATAAACCGCCGCTTCGCGTT
>JBEKXM010000339.1:0-5520 GCA_049512115.1 Tepidisphaeraceae bacterium
AATCGCCGTTCGGAGCGTCGGCGCGGTCGTAGATAATGGTGATGGCCGCGCCTTTGTCGCCGATGCCGCACATGATGATGCCCTTGACCGCTTGGCTCTTGAGCAGGCCGTTGAACGTCGCGCCGCCGCGGCGTTGTTGCTGGGCATCGGCGAAAGCGCCTAAAACGGACGGCTTGGAATCAAGGATGCGGGTCATGTCGCGCAGGGCGGCGATGATGGCGTCCCGCGGAGTCGTGGCGTTGGTTTTTTGCGCGAAGATCGTGCGCCCGAAATCGGCGCTGGCCAGAACCGTGTAGCCGATCGACGCCGGATCGACATCCCCGACGCCGGTGGGCTGGAATTGGATTTGGTGTTGGGGTGGAGCGGCAGGGGCTGCGATCGCTGGAGCCGGGGGAACCGCGGCGAAAGGATTGGGTGACGCCGCGGGCGGCTGGGATACCTGGGGTGGCGAAGGCGCCGGGGCCGGCGCAGGCGCCGCGGGCTGGGCGGCGGGGGCCGCGGGCGCTGCGGCAACGCCGCCGGCGTACTCGCCGTTGGCAACGGCCCGGATCGCGAAAATGCCCCCGACGATCAGAAGTACGACGAATGTACTGGCCGCTCCGACTATAAAATACCCGATGCGCATGTCGGACTCCGTTCTGCTGGAAAGAGCGTAACGCGCGGGCAAAATTCAAACAACCGGGGGGCGGAGTTTAGGATTTCCCCCTCGCCCGGTACTCCGGGAGAGGGGACCAAAGCGTATGGGGTACCTAAAGGGAGTCAGAATTCGAAACCGGCATCGGCCAACCGGCGGTCGATCTCCGACAGGACGCGCCGCTCATCGGGGACGTCCCTGGCTGAAAACGTGACGCTTAAGCGCACGTACGCCCCGGCGTCGTCCCAGGGGACGGTGCTGATCAGCTTTTCCGTGATGAGCCAGTGGCTGAAATTCTCGGCGCGCTCGAACGTCACGCGCTTGCCGTCCTTGCCGATCGCGCTGCGGGGGGATTTCACATACAGGAAGAACGATCCCCTCGGCTTTTTCGCCGGCAGACCGTGACGATTCAGGACCGCGACCAGTCCGTCCATGCGGCAGGAATACTTGGCGGCCACTTCCCGGGTGATCTCCGGGTGATCCAGCGCGTACGCGCAGGCTTCTTGGATGGCCAGGAATTGGCCGGAATCGGTGTTGTCCTTGACATCCGCGTAGGCGCGGACGAGCAGCCGATTGCCCGCGACGAAGCCCAGCCGCCAGCCCGTCATGTTGAAGCTCTTGCTCATCGAATGCAGTTCGATGCCCACGTCGATGGCCCCGGGCGTGGCCAGGAAAGAAAGCGGTTTGCCTTCGAACACAAGCGCGGCATACGCGGCGTCGTGGATGACGACCAGATGATGTTGTCTGGCGAATTCCACCACGGAGCCGAAGAATTCGGGGCTCGCCGATGCGCCGGTGGGATTATTGGGATAATTGATGACCAGCGCTTTGGCATGGCGGAGCGTTTCCGGGGGGATGGAATTCAAATCGGGGAGAAAATTGTTTTTTTCCAGCAGAGGGAGGTTATAAATCTCGCCGCCGTAATATTGGCTGTGGGTTGCGAACACGGGGTAGCCGGGCGTGGTCATCAGCGCCACGTCGCCGGGATTGATGAGGCAGGCCGGGAGGATCGACAGCGCCGCTTTGGAGCCGATGGAGTGGACGATCTGCGTCGCCGGGTCGATGCCGCTCACCCCGCAGACGTTTTGCATCCAACGCGCCGCGGCCTCCTTGAAGAGCGAACCGCCGTTGTCGGCGTAGGTGCGGTTCTCGCTCTTTGCCGCGGCCCAGGCCAGGGCCTGCACGCAATCCGGAAATGCCATTTCGTCCGGTTCGCCGACTCCCATGTCGATCAATTCCGCGCCGGGATTGGCCGCCAGCGCGGCGCGTTTGGCGCGTTTGATCCTCTCGAATTTATAGATTTGGGTCCCCTTGCCGAAGGACTTGCCGCCGATCCGGTCGGCGAAGAGGTTTTGAACGTAGGAATCCATGAAATTTATTTATGGCCAATGAACAATGAACCCGTAACAAGATGCAACACAGAGTGCACAGAGATCACAGAGCACACAGAGGAAATACATCATTCATTTAAGATATTTCTCTGTGCTCTCTGTGGCCTCTGTGTTCTCTGTGCCGGTTTTTCCGTTAGAGGCTCTAAGTTTATACGTCCAGCGCCGCGAATTTGCGAATCCGCCTCAGAAGACCGGGCATGTCGTAGGGCTTGTCCAGGTCGAGGGGCAGAAATACGCCCTGGTTGTGGTCGGAGGCCAGGATGAGGTGCTGCTCGCCGTTGACGCCGTAGCCGGTCTCCTGCGGCTGATGGCCGGTGACCAGCACTTTGGCATAGACGTTCTCGGCAAATTGTGCGGCGGTGGCGGGGCTCATGTTGCGGCCCCAGATCAATTGATACACCGGGCCGGTTTTGCGTTGATAGTCGCGCCCATTCAGAGCGCGATCGAAAACCGTGAAATCGAACGTGGCGATCTGCCCGTCGGTCGGAAGGCTGTGACAGAAAAATAATCCGTGGGGACATCTCACCGCCAGGGGAAAGGACAGGAGGAATTCGCTGACGGAAAAGCTGACCCCGTCGCCGCCGGCGCCAAAATCGCGATTGACCCCCTCGGTGAACGCTTCGCAGACGCTGAACCCCGCTTTCATGATCCCTTCGCCCTGAATCTGGGCCAGATCGTGATTGGCCAGCAGGAAATGGACCTGGCTGGAGAAGGAGCATTTGAGTTCGGCGGCCTTGTAAAGGAGGTGCCAACTGTCTTCCGCGCCTGCCGGGTCGTAATGATCGCCGTGGATGAGCTCATGGAGGATCAGATGGCGGTGGGGATGCTTGGACAAGTTGGCGGCGCGGACGAGCTTTGAGAAGTTGGTCCGGTGATCGTGAATGTCGCCGGTCATCCACACCTCCCCGGTTGCCGGAAGAATGACCGTTTGATCGTGACGCAAAGAAGAAAGGCGATTTTCTTCCGCGGCGGCGTCGAAGGTTTCGATGACCTCAGCGGCGCTGGGGGGCATGGGTTATTCGTAGGAGAACCGGGAGGATTCGTCAAGGAGGGAGCAGATTGCCGATTGCCAATTGCCTATTGCCTATTGGAATACGGGAATCCGCAATCGGCTTTTCTTTCAATAGGCAATTGGCAATAGGCAATAGGCAATCACGGGACCCCTCCGGTCACGAATACCGTGCCGCGAACGTTTCCGGCGTATTCCGGGCGATGTCTTCGATGAACTGGGTGTACAGGAGCGAGCCGTAGACGACCAGGTCGCGGGCGGCCATTCGCAGACGCGATTGAAGGGCGGGATTTTTAATGCGGCCGTCGGCGTCCAGGTCTTGTTTGCCGTCGATTGCAAGGCCGTATGGAAGGCTCCACCCATAGCACTGACGCACCGCCAGGCGCATCCCTTCCATGACCGTGATCCCTTTTTCGTGCGAGGAACAGAGATATCCGAACAGCTTTCCGCTGAACTCGGACCAGTGGTAATCCAGGAAATTCTTCATCGCGCCGGACATGGCGCCGTGGTAATCCGGCGAGGACAGGATGAACGCCTCGGCCCACGTGACATCGGACAGGACGCGCGTGACGCGGGCATCCGGCTCGGCTTCGGGGTTGTACATGGGCAGGTCCGCCTGGCGCAGGTCCAGCAGCCGGGTGTCAGCCCCGAATTCCCTGGCGGATTCCAGCAGGACGCTCAGCGCGCGCAAACCGCTGGAATGAGATCGGAGGCTGCCGCTGATGCCGAGGAGTTTGAGGCTCATAATTTAGAGTTGCGAGTTTCGAGTTGGATCAGATTCTTTACATTTGCTCGCAACTCGCAACTCGCAACTCGCAACTGCTATGCGATGTACTGCTTCTTCTTGCGCCCGCTGAGATAGCTCTCCATGATGCAGGACGCCAGTTCACCGCTGCTGGTGTAGAACGCCACGCCTTTGGTCAGCTTCGTCATTTGATCGACGAATCCAACCCAATCCATTCCCCAGTAATCCTCGATTAAGGCGAAGGTGCTGATGCGGCAGCCCTCGCGGACGGCCAGCACGGCCTCCTTGAGCGTCGCAACCGTGCTGCGCGGATCGGGGGGATATAGCAGATAAACAAAATCGCCCTCGACGTGAGCGGTCGGCTGGCCGTCGGTGATGATGAAAATCTGCTTGTTCTCGCTGGCGCCTTTGCGGAGGATGCGGCGGGCGAGCTGCAGGCCCATGTGCAGGTTCGTGAAATGCTGCGGGGCCTTGCCAAGCTGGTTGATCGGAACCCGCAGCCGAACCTGATAGTCGTAAATCGTGACCGGTTTGGGCATGGCCAGGGGAAGCATGGCCTCGGGGATCCTGGCGGCGCCGGAATAGAACCCGACGAAGTCGATCGAGTCCTGCGGAAATCTCCCGCGGATCAGCGCCTGCATCGCCATGGCCACGCGCTTGGCGGAAAGAAACCGGCCGTAACGCATCATTGAACCGCTCATGTCCAGCAGAACGACCGTCGAGCAACTCGTGACGCCTTCGTGCAGATGAAGCTCGAAATCCTTTTCATCGAATCGGATTCTGCGTCGGCCCGCGGATTCGACGGGCAGGCCGTGCCGGGTCAGGGCGTTGTGAAGCGTTTGATGGAGATCCAACTCGGCGACGGGGTCGCCATAGGTATACGGCTTGGTGCCGTCGATGCGTTCACCGCCGACGCCGGGGGTGACCCGCTCGTGGCCTTCGCGCTGGCCCTGCTGGAGGTTGGCGAAGACCTCCATGAGCGCCTTTCGTTGCATTTTGGTGACCGCCCGTGGAGTCAGGCGCAGCCGGCCCTTTTCGTCCTTGTCCAGCATCCCGTCCTTGAGGAGTTGTTCCAGGATGTCGGATTGGGCCTGGTTTTTCGGATCGTTCATCATCTCTTCGATCGCCTGGAGCGCTTGCTCGCCGTGTTCCATGATGAACTGCATGATCTGATCGAGGCCGAAGAGTTTGTCGGGCGTTGGGAATTCCTGTCCGTCGAATTCGCCGTAGAAATACTTCATAATGGGGATTGTATGAATGCCGAATGCCAAATGCCAAATGAGACGTTTGAATAACCCCACCGTCGTGCCGACAAAGCCTCGATTCTTACGCGGCCTGCCCACTTCAGTGGGCAGGTGACATAGTCATTCAAAGGTCTCAAATGCCAGATGCGAAGGGGAATATTCGGGTAGTGGGTCAATTTCACTCCCGAAAGCCCACGGATAGCTATCCGTGGGTTCTTTCGGCCACAGAAAATTCCAAATTGACCCACCACCAATATTCAGCGGCGTCGGATTGGGCATCAACATTTCCCATTCTTGCGGGTAGAATGAGGAGTCAAATGGATCGTATCGATGCCACGGTCTGGTTTCTGTCTGCGCTATTGCAGCTTGCGGCGATGCTGTTTGCGCTGCGGATGTCGCGGGAGGCGGCGGATCGGCGCCCATGGCTGGTGATGTTCGCGGCGCTGCTGGTGATGTTCGCCAGCCGCATCCTGGGGATGACGATGCCGGTGCTTCGC
>JBEKXM010000340.1:0-5518 GCA_049512115.1 Tepidisphaeraceae bacterium
AAGGAAGATTGGTAAGTTTGATCTTCCTTCGCGCAACTTCGCGCCTTCGCGTCTTCGCGGTAATCTGGATTTGAGGCGCAGTCGCATGGCGCGGTTCATTGCATGGCGGATCGTGCAGTTGCCGGTGATCCTGGCGGTGGTGTATCTCATCACCTTCGCGCTGGTTTGGGTGGCGCCGGGATCGCCATACGAGAACAACGACCGCGCGCTGAGCGAGGCGGCCAAGAATGATCTCAAACTCCGCTTCCATGCCCAGAGTTGGGAACAGTTTTTGACGTATTATCCGTGGCAGATCGTCCGGCATGGGGATTTCGGGCCGAGCCTGTCGTACGAGGGATGGAGCGTGAACGATATCCTGCGCAGCTCGCTGCCGGTGTCGATGGCGCTGGGGTTGGTGGCGGTCTTCATCGCGTTGATCGGCGGAAGCGCGGCGGGGGTGACGGCGGCGGTGCGGCGGGGGGGAATCCTCGACGTGCTGAGTTTGGGGATGGCACTGGTGGGGGTAAGCCTGCCGGCGTTCGTGGCGGCGGGGTTGCTGATCGTGATATTTTCAGATTGGCTGCACTGGCTTCCCGGCGGGGGATGGGGCGAGTTGCGGCAAATGGCGCTGCCGGCGCTGGCGCTGGCATTGATGCCGATGGCTTATATCGCCCGGCTGACGCGCGTTTCCATGCTGGATACTTTGGGCAACGATTTCATCCGCACGGCGCGGGCCAAGGGATTGCCGCGATGGACGGTGGTGTGGAAACACGCATTCCGCAACGCATTTTTGCCGGTGTTCACGTATCTCGGCCCGGCGACGGCGTATGCCATGACCGGGTCGTTCGTCGTCGAGACCGTTTTCAACATTCCCGGGCTGGGGCAGCATTTTGTCAACGGGGTGAAGAACCGGGACCAGACGCTGATCCTGGGAACGGTGCTGGTGTATGCGGCGTTCCTGCTGACGCTGAACCTGCTGGTGGATATTGGGTATGCGGTGGTGGATCCGAGGATAGAGATTGAGGGGAAGCAGGCATGAAATCCGAAACCCGAAATCCGAATGACGAATCAAGCCCGAATGACGAAATCCGAAACGGGAAATCATTCGTCGTTCGGAATTCAGATTTGATTCGTCATTCTGGCTTCGGATTTCGGGTTTTCAAGTCTCGCCGGATTTCAATCGGCGGCGCGATTCTCGCCCTGCTCCTTGGCCTCTGCGTGATCTCGTTGCCCTGGACCCTGCGTCCCTCGTCGGATTTTTATTTCGATCGGCAGCGGGCGGATTCGGCGCTTCTTTCGCCGCAAACGCATAGCCCGTGGCTTTGGTTCGGGACGAGCATGCTGGGGCAGAGCCTACTCGGGCAATGTCTGGCGGGCGGAGTGATCAGCCTGACGATCGGGCTGGCGGCGGCGGCGATCAGCGTGGCGCTGGGGGTGAGCGTGGGACTGGTGGCCGGGTATCGCGGAGGATGGATCGATTCGCTCTTGATGCGGATCGTCGATGTGCTTTATGCGCTGCCGTATATCCTACTGGTGATTCTTTTCAAGATCGCGATGGAGTCCGGGTTGGGCAAGGCGTTGCACTCGAACGTGGGGGCGAATCTGGTGGTGTTGTTTCTATCGATCGGATTGGTGAGTTGGCTGACGATGGCGCGGGTGATCCGGGGGCAGGTGCTGTCGTTGCGGACGTTGCCGTTTGTGGAAGCGGCGCGGGCGGCGGGGGTGCCGGGGCATCGGATTTTCCTGCGGCATCTACTGCCGAACCTGATCGGGCCGATCACGGTATATGCGACGCTGACGGTTCCGCAGGCGATTTTGCAGGAATCGCTGCTGAGCTTTCTGGGGATCGGGATTCAGAAGCCGCTGCCGACGTGGGGCTCGCTGGCGAGCGACGGGCTGGTGGCGTTGGCGCCGGTGGCCTCGTGCTGGTGGCTGCTGCTATTTCCGTGTACGCTTTTGGGCGTGACGCTGCTGGCGCTGAATTTCGTCGGCGATGGATTGAGGGATGCGTTCGATCCGAAGCGCGAAGCGGCGAAAGTGTAGTGGTAAAATCCGAAAGTGCGAAATCCGAATGACGAATTAAATTGCTCTGCTGAAATCCTCCCGAATCCAAGCAAGAACCCCCACCCCTGCCCTCCCCCTGAGTACATGGGGAGGGGGAAAAGAGGCTTGATTCGTCATTCGGATTTCGGGTTTCGGGTTTTGGATGTTCAAGTGATTCCGAATGCGAAAAACGAAGTGGATCTTCTTCATTTATCTCGCGATCGTGGGGTTGTTCGTCGCCGGGGTGGGGATTTCCCTTTCGTTCACTCCGCTGCGCGATCCGCACACGCTGTATGTGGAGGAACTGGCGACGCTGAAATCGCTGGATCCGGCGGAAGCCAACGATGAGCCGAGCGCGGCGCTGCTGGGGGAGGTTTATGAGTGTCTTTACAATTATAAATATGGGGTGAGGCCGTACACGCTGTTTCCGGAGGTGGCGGCGGGGATGCCGGAGTATTCCAAGGACAATAAAGAGATGACGATCCGGCTGCGGAAGGGGATTCGATTTTACGATCCGCAAAAGAGGGTTTGGCCGGACGGGGTCGGGCCGGAGCTCAAGGCGTGGGATGTCATTTACACGTTCAAGCGGATTTGCGATTTCAATCTTGCCAGTCCGATTTACTCGGCGGTTTTTCAGGACCAGATTGCCGGGCTGGAGGATTGGTGGAATTATACGAAGAGGGTTGGGCCGGGCGGTGTTGATTGGGACCGGCCGGTGACGGGGTTCCAGATTGTGGACGATCACACGATCCGGCTGGTGATGCCGCAGTCGAACCCGCAGATGATTTACAATCTGGCGGCGATGTGGACGGGCATCGTTTCGCGCGACGCGGTGAATTATTGGAAGCGGGATTTCCGGCTGCATCCGGTGGGGTCGGGGGCGTATTGCGTGGCGGAATACCTGCGCGATCAGCGGATCATTCTGGAGGCGAACCCGGTTTACCGGGGCAGGCCGGATGCGGATGAGATGATCCCGGGCTCGGACAGGATGCCGCATATCAAGAGGGTGGAATACGATTTTTTCCAGGAAGAGGTTCCGCCGTGGCTGCTGTTCACGCAGGGGCTGTTCGATCTATCGGGGATTCCGAAGGAGTCGTTCGGGCAGGCGATCCGGCCGGGGACGGGGACGTTGACTCCGGAGCTTGCGAAAAAGGGAATTGTCCTTCGCAAGGCGGACGAAGCGGCGACGGAGTACATCGGGTTTAACGTGCAGGACCCGATCTTGGGGAAAAACAAGCCGCTACGGCAGGCGATGTCGATGGCGTTCGATCGGGATGCGTACGTGGCGAATTTCTGGAACGGCAGGGGCACGCCGGGGATCGGTCCGATTCCACCGGGGTTTCCGACGTATGATCCCCATGAGATCAATCCGTACGCGCAATTCAACCTGGAAGCGGCCAGAGAGAAATTGAAGGAGGCGGAGAGGATCAATGGGGGGCCGATCCCGACGCTGCACATCTTGATGCGGGATGCGGACACGTTGAGCCGGCAGATGGCGGAGAACTTTGTGTTGCAGATGGGTCAGATCGGGGTGCGGGTGGAGCCGGAGTTCCGGGATTTTGCGCGATGGCTGGAAATGACGGACAATCGGCAGACGCAGCTATTCGACGGCGGATGGCTGGCGGACTATCCGGACGAACAGGATTTTCTGCAGCTTTTTTATGGGAAGAACGCGCCGGCGATGGGGGTGAATTCGACGGCATTCGTGAACCGCGAGTTTGACAAGCTCTACGAGCGGGCGGCGGTGATGCGGGACTCGCCCGAGCGCCGGCAGCTTTATATGCGCATGGAAAAGATCGTGATGGATGAGTGCCCCTGGCTGATCGTGGCGTATCCGAAATCTTACGCGCTGCATTATGACTGGGTGAGCGGGGGACATGCCATGGATTACGGATACGGGTTTTTCCAGCACTGGGATTTGGACGAAAAGCTGCGGGAGAAACGGCTCGGGGAGCGTTAACCGAAGGTGACGTGAAAGTCGCATGCTGGCGTATATCTTTCGCAAACTGCTGCTTTCAATTCCGATCCTGCTGGGGATCGTGGCGGTGACGTTTTTATTGTTTTGCATCGTGGCGCCCGATCCCGCGCGGGTTTACGCCGGGAAATTCAAAAGCGAAGCGCAGCTCCAGGCTATCCGCCACCAATTGGGAACCGATGTCCCCAAATGGAGGCAGTTCACGAATATTCTGACGTTTCACTTCGCCAATTCATCGCGATATCAGGAATCGGTCTGGAGATTGTTCGCCAGGAAGGCGCCGGTGTCGCTGGCGATCCAGGTGCCGGCGTTTTTCATCGAGTTGGGGTTGCAGTTGGGGCTGGCGCTGCTGGTGGCGTCAAGGAGGGGGACGATTTTGGATTATGGGGTGACGTTCTTGTCGGTGGTGGGGCTGAGCGTGCCGGCGATCAGCCTATATCTGGCGATGCAATGGGTGTTCGGCGGCTGGCTGCAATGGTTTCCGGTTGCGGGTTGGAGCGCGGGATTTTTCTATGCGTTGCACTTCGCGGCGTTGCCGATCATCGCCAGCATCGTCGCCGGATTGGGCTATGGAGTGCGATTCTACCGGACGGTGGTGCTGGAGGAGATCAACGCCGATTACGTGCGGACGGCCCGGGCGAAAGGCGTGGGAGCGAGGGAGACGTTGTTTACGCACGTGCTGGGCAACGTGCTGATTCCGGTGCTGACCAATACCGTGGCGACGTTGCCGCTGCTTTTCGTCGGATCGCTTCTTCTGGAGCGGCTGTTCCAAATTCCCGGGTTTGGGAACCTGCTGGTGGACGCCATTCATGCGCAGGATCAGCCGGTGGTCATGTTCATCGTCTACGTGACGTCGCTGTTGTATTTGTTGATGCTGATTGTGACGGATGTTCTGTACACGCTGGTTGATCCAAGGGTGACGCTGAGATGACTGAGATCGACGACAATTCGATGGTTGGCGAGGCCGCGCCGCGATCGATCGGGCGCCAGGCGTGGAGCAGGCTGGTGGGTAGCCGGCTGTCGCTGGCGAGCCTGATTATCGTCGGATGTTATGTGGCGGTGGGCCTGGTGAGCTTCGCGCCGTTCATGGAGGGCAAGATCGAGCAGCCGATCTCGGCCGACAAGACGTTTGCCCCGCCGGCGTTTTTCCAGACGGGTCCAGACGGAACGAGGAGCATCTCGCCGGCTTGCTGGCTGGGACTGGATTTCGAGGGGCGAAGCGTTTTGTGGCGCGTGGCGTATGGGACGCGCATCGCTCTGCTCATCATGATCTGCACGTGCGCGATCAGCATCTCCATCGGGGCCGTGCTGGGTCTTCTGGCCGGGTTCTTCGGCGGATGGGTGGATGACCTGATCACTTGGCTTTACTCGACCGTGAGCAGCATACCCTGGTTATTGCTGGTGATCGCGATGGCGTACGTGATTCAAAATTTGCAGACGGTCAATTCCGGATCGGTCCTGGCGTCGGTTGGGTCAAAGCTGGGGGGATTGCCGACGGTGGTTTTGGCGCTGGGGCTGACC
>JBEKXM010000341.1:0-5510 GCA_049512115.1 Tepidisphaeraceae bacterium
TCGATGTTGGTCAGTTGGGCCTTGAAGTCGATGTCGCCTTCGCCGTAGCTCTCATCGGCGACAATCTGCCCGCCGTTGGCTTTGACGGTTTGGGTGAAGAACTGCCGCAGCCCGACGCTGTAGTCGTTCTTGACGTCGTAAAGAACTGCAAATCGCGTGGCCTTGGGGCCTTTGTCGTCCTTCATGGCGAAGTTCGCCATCGCCGCGCCTTGGAACGGATCGATAAAACAAGCCCGGAAAATGAAGTTGCCGACGGCCGTCACCTTGGGATTGGTGCTTGACGGCGAGAGCATGGGAATGTGGCTGCGCTGGCAGACGGGCGCCGCCGCCAGCGACCGACTCGACGCCACCTCCCCGATCACGGCGATCACGTGGTCCTCGGAGATCAGTTTCTGCACGGCGGTCACCGCCGCCTCCGGCTTGGACTGATCGTCCTCCACAACCACGCGAATCTGTTTGCCCAGTACGCCGCCGGAAGAGTTGATCTCATCCAGCGCCAGACGCAAGCCTTCATCGGTCGAAGTGCCGAACGTTGCCGTCCCTCCGGTGAGCGAGCCGAACTCCCCAATTACGATCTCATCATCCGCCCGCGCGGCCCGGCAAACCCATGACGTGACGCCGATCAGCAGCAATATAAGAATGTCGCGTCTCATGCGATTCTCCATCAGCGGCGGGCGCTGATCGCGAATTTAGTCGCCCTCCATGCGCTTCGCAAGACATCGGAAAATCTCCGCGACCATTACGCCGCATGACAAGCCCGTTGTTTGAAGTTACATTTCCCGCATGTCTAACGGATTTCTCGCCCGCGGAAAGGTCGTCGAAGCAAAGGACTCCATCGTCGTCTTCCAGCCTGCCGATACAAACTATCAGATTCACCTTCAAACAGCCCGACCCTACACCGGTCCCATTGGCCAACTCATCGACGCCCGCATCCGCGCCAAGGCCAGGAAGGTCTACACCGTCCCTAGCGGCGGGGGGTTCATTTCACCGATCTTCGGCTCGCCCCGCACCCTCCAGGGCCGCGCCCTGCACGTGGAAGATCGCCAGATCATTATCCGAGCCGGCGTGGCCATTTCGGTTGAACTGCCGCAACCCGAAACGGCAGTTGATCTGTCCGCGGGGCCGATCGCGGTGGGCTCGATGATTAACGTTGCGGCCCTTCCCGGCACTACTTTCGAGTTAGTGCCCTCCCAAACCTCCAAATAGCGCCCCGATTGTTAATATGGGTAAAATACAGGCCCGTTTTTTGCCGAGTTGGCTCGACCCATACATCTGTCAACATTTATCCAATTTACCAATTTTCCCAATCGAGCCGATAAAAATCCCCCAAAACGCATCCTGTTCGGGTTTTTATAGGGTGGTTTGCCGACTTTGGCCATTGAATTTTTAAGGCCACCGACCCAATACTATGCCAATCTCAACGGGGTAAGGACGGGAGATTTCTGGGTGGCGAGTATCGGGGGGGCGGCCGGAGTCTGCGGCGCGAATTCAGATCTGGTCCCGGCTTCCACGCGTGGGTCGAAGCCGGGATTTTTTTTCCGACGCATTCCATGGCCTTGCGCTGCATTGGCTCCGAAGCGTTTGATCCATAGAGCGCCGCGGCTCGGTCGTCGGCTTCGATGGTCATTTGAACCTGTCGATGAGAATCGTTCTAATCCTTCTTGGCAATCAGCCACGCAGGAGTGGCGGAATTGGCAGACGCGCAGGACTTAGGATCCTGTACCGCAAGGTGTAGGGGTTCGACTCCCCTCTCCTGCATTTTGGGTGTCTATGATAGCTTGCACGACAATGATTCGCCGCCAGGATAAAAATGAAACCGCGCCTCGGCTCAACTGGCCGAAGCCAAGAACGCGGCGGAGGGTGTTTTTCGTGCTGGCCGGCGTGATCGCGATCTCGTCTGTCCAGGCCGATACCCTGTCCATCCGCCATCCGGGCGAGCCGGACAGCGTTGCCCCAACCGTCTACAGCGACGTCAAAATTACCGATATCCGTCTTGGGCGGATCGAATTTACCACATCTACGGGTAACGACGTTGTTAAAGACCTCGCCACGGTCGCGGCGATGACCATTGATGATGAACCGCTATTCAATCAGGCCGAAAAGGATTACGCGGCCAATCAGTTCGATCGGGCCGTCGAGGGATTCGATCAAACGATTCAGAAAACGGACAAAACCTGGCTCAAGGCGTATTGCCAGCCGCTCCTGGCGGATGCGGCGAACAAGGCGGGGCGATTCGACAAGGCCGTGCAGGCTTACGTTTATCTGGTTTTGAACGACCCGGCGACGGCCGCGGCGCATCGTCCGACGATTCCACCGGCCGGCTCGGCGTATCTCGATGGAGCGGCGCAATCGCTTTCCAGTGCGGCCGACACTCCGAACCTCTTGACTCAGCAACAGGCCGCGATTCTCTCGCTTCTTCTGGAAGTGCAGCGCGCCCGCAACGACGCGCCGGCGATCGACTCCGCCGCCAGCCGGCTCGCCAAGATCGTCGGCGATTCGGGAAACCCCACGGCGGACGTCGCATCACTCGCCTTGGCGGATGCCAAGCTGACCGAGGCCGGTTCCGCCTTGGCACAGAAGAATTACGATCAGGCCGCCGCGATCATTACCGCGGCGGGGAATCTGTTCCTCGATCCGCGCCGGCAGGCGGATGCGATGTACATCCTTGCCCAGGCGCGCGACGGGCAAACGCGGGGGAAGAATAATGCCGATGCCTGGAAGGACGTCGCGATTGCGTATATGCGCGTGGTGGCCGACTTCAAGGACGCCGCGGGCGCGCCGCACGTGGCACAATCGCTTCTGGCCGTCGCCTCCATCCTGGAGAACCATCTGAACGAGCCGGCCAAGGCGATGCAAATCTACCGGAGCGTTCGCAGCCAGTTTCCACAGACCCTGGCGGCCGATGAGGCGGATAGACAGCTCGCCCGCCTTCAAGCCGCGGGCGTTCGGCCCGACTGATGTCCGTTCAGATTGAAAGGCGTTTGAGATGTTCAAACTCGTTCGGAAAAACAAGAAGATGTTCGGCGTTCTCCTCGGCGTGATCCTGATGATCATGTTTCTCGGCAACCTCGGTCCGCAGGGTGCCCAGCGGAACACGCAGATCATGCGCGCCGTGGGTACCATCGGTAATACCAAGGTCACCCAATTGGACCTCAACAACGCCGCCGCGGAATGGCAACTCCTCAAAACCCTGGCATACGTCGATCCAAACGATCCTACGGCCAGGCCGTTGCCGCGGGTGACGGTGATCCTCGGCCCCGAGATTGTCAGCCGGATTGAGCAAGCCCAGAAGGGCAGTCAAAGCACGCCATTGTTTTTCCTGCTCTCGGAAGAGGCCAAACGCCAGGGCATCATGGTCAACGATGACGACGTGCTGTCGATCGTGACCAGCGAAGTGGCGCAGCAGACCCAGCCCGGCACCGAAGAGCGCGAACGCGAGGTGGATGCAGTCAGGGATGCCTTGAGGATTCGCCACCTGGCCAATCACTACGAAAGCGTCGTCAAGATCACTCGCCCGTACCAAGAATTCACGTTGGCCCGCAGCGCACAGGACCTTTCCCTGAAGGTGGCTCCCATTTTTGCCAGCGGGATGCTCGCGGGGATTGGCGCGCCGACCGACGCCGAAATCCAAAAACAGTTCGACACGTACAGCGATCGCGTTGCGGCCGTGGCCAACCGGTATCCCAGCGAGTTCGGAAAGGCCGACGATCCGCTCGGCTTCGGTTACAAGACCCCCAATCGCGTGACGGTTCAATATATCGGGCTGAACTACGCCGATCTGCACCAGGCCGCCATCGCCTCCAAGAACAATCAGGATTGGTACGTCGCCGCCTTCGGTGAATTCAAGGCCAATCGGGAGGATTACGACAGCCAGCCCGTGCCGGCCGCGCCGTTGGGCCCCAGCACCCATCCCTCGGCGTCCACGCAGCCCGCGTCCGGCGTGCGGAAGCTGGACGATCTCGAAGCCGATTTCGCCCTCCACGTTCCGCTGGTCCTTACCAAGCTGTATGAACAGCAGACCAGGACGCTCCTCCAGAACCTCGTCAAGGAAATCAACGAAAAGCTCAGTGCGGGTTTCGGCACCTATCGGGACGCCATCGCCGGCGGCGGGAAAGTCCCCGCCGGCCCCGCCGCCCAGTATCTTTCCTTCAAATTCATCAGCGATCTGGCCGACTCCTTGCACGCGCAATACGGCGTGACCCCCATCCTCGGCGATATCCGGCAGCCCAAAAGCGACGTGGAACTCTCTCAAATCGAGGGGATCGGGAGCTCCCAGGTTGCCTCCAGCAACATTTCCGTGACGTTCCCCGTATACGCCGCACGGCTCTTCCAGCCCTGGATCAGCGATGCCGACAAGAATTCCCAGTTGGGCGCGCTGGCGATCGCCCAATGGCAACCGTCCAACCCCCTGATGGACGCGCAGCGCAACGTTTATGTCTTCCGCATCAGTGGCAGCGATCCGTCCCACGTCCCGGCCCTGGCCGATGTCAAGGACCGGGTTATCTCCGATTGGAAGATTTCCGCCGCCTACGCCAAAGCGCTGGATGCCGGCCACGCGCTTCTCGCCGTCGCCAATCGGAAAGGCCTCGATCCGGCCGCCGCCGCCGCAAAACTTCCCCCGCCAATCCAGACCGATCTGTTCGATCCGCAACTGATCGCCTCGGGCCGCTCGGCGCCCGTCATCAGCCCGCTGATGCTGTCGCCCGATTCCGCCCGGGCACTGGCCACGATCGCCCAACAGCTTTTGAGCACGAGTCCCGCCGCCGATGGCCGGCCGCAGCTTCTATCGCCGCTTTATGCCGATCGCACCGTCGCCGTGCTTGAGTTATACGAGGCCAAGCCGGTTTGGGATGCCCAAACCAAGCCGCGGTTCAGCCAGGAGATCATCGAAGAGTTGAGGCAGGCGCATTGCGCTCCCCTGGAAATGGAGCTTTTCACCGCCGAGGCGGTGGCCAATCGCGTTGGCTATCATGCCGAAGCGAAGGCAAACTGAAAATCTTGACAATGCGACCTGATCGCTTATGTTGCGGCTCTTCACCAAAGCGCCATTAGCTCAATTGGCAGAGCAGCTGACTCTTAATCAGCGGGTTGTAGGTTCAAGTCCTACATGGCGCAATATAAATACCTAATAATACAATAGTTATGGCAATGCCGGATCGGGGGATTTCGGCCTTTCCGGTGCGGTGCAACCATGGTGCAACCATGCAACGGGTTTAGAATCGGTGGTGGGGCGGTTGCGTCGGCTTGCACCGCATCTTCAACGGGCCGTTCAAGCCAACCCATGCCCGAAGGCGCGAACGCGCCAGCGTTGCAACCACGCGGCTGGCGGCCATTGTTGAGTTTTTGGCTGTTTACACGCCGCTGGCCGTCTGCGGCTTGGGGGCTGTTTCAATCCTGTTGACGACGTTGGGTGTCAAGCCGCAAACCGCCGAAGCACTTGAATGACCCCAACGGCGCTCCAGGCGTTGCCACGCGACGTGGTATGCCCTTCGGCGTTGAGCTTGTCCGCA
>JBEKXM010000342.1:0-5430 GCA_049512115.1 Tepidisphaeraceae bacterium
CGAAGGCATCCAAGGCCGCGACGTCGCCGACCGAGGCCGCGCCGCTGGCGCTCTGGTTGAAGTTCGCCGCCAGGTCGGTGAAGTCGGCGGCGTTGACCAGGCCGTCGTAGTTGAAGTCGCCCTGGTCCCAGGCGGTGACCGGCTGGTTGAAGTTCGCCGCCAGGATGGTGAAGTCGGCGGCGTTGACCAAGCCGTCCAAATTGGCATCGCCGAGCAGCGTGTACATCACTTCGATCTGGCCGGAGGTCAAACCGGAGACTTTGCCGTCCGCGCCGTCGGCGTAGCCGACACCGTAGGTCAGGCCATTGGTCTTGATTTGTGCCGCCGAGGAAATGATGCCCGGGCCGTTCCACGCGCCGTTGTTGTAGCCGGATTTGATGTAGTTGGCGATGGTAGAGAGCGGATCGCTGGAGCCGTAGGCGAGGACGAAGTGATTGTTGTTCACATCGAGGACGCCATTGCCGGAAATGGTCAGGGAGCTCAGTGTCGACTTTCCGCTGCCGGCGGCCAGCGTGGTCGTTCCACCAGTGATGACGAGCGAACCCGTACCGGTGATGCCAGCGAACGTTGCCGTCCCGCCGGTTTGGGTGAAGCTGCCGGTGAGGTTGGTGGCCGGCGCGGTCAGCGTGCCGCCGTTCAGAACGTAATTGCCGCTCTGAACGGACGGATTACTGGTGACGGTGCTTTGCACGTTGATGGTAAGATTGCCCAGGTCATTGGGAGTGGCGCCCTGAATATCCTGCTCGTTTTCCAGACCGACGGTCATTGTCGCGCCGTAGGTTCCGTTGATCATCTGGCTGTTGGTCGTGAAGCCGATGGTGCCGTTAGCGGTATAAGCATTGGGGTCTCCGACGCTCTGGCTGCCGTTGATCTGGGTGCCATTAGTGAAGCCGGACTGGAGGCTCCAGCCACCAGAGCTCCAGGTCTGGTTGAAGGGGCCGGTTCCGGTAATGACAGCGGCGGCGCGGAAGCCCTCGTTGGCGGTCGTCCCACCGGCGGTAACAACGTTGTCATTGGTAGCGGCGTTGGTCAGGGTGGCGGTCGAAGTTGAATTTGGAGCGACGGTGACGAGTGAAGTGGAAACCGCCGCAGGCTGATAGCCCTGCCACTGCATGTAAACTCTTGCGTCATCGGTCTCGCCGACAAGGCCCGGGCCGACGACGACGGTTTCTGGGCCCGAGGGGGCGTTTACGAGATCCGCATAGCTGGCGTTGTTGAAGGTGGATGCCGTTCCAATCGTTTCTGTGCTGCCATCACCAAAGACGCCGGAGATGGCCGGTGTGACTGTGGCATTGACGGTACCGATCTGCTGGTTGTCGAACACTTGGTCGTAGCTCGGGGTTGAGGCGACGATTGTTCCCGCGGTCTGTGGGTTACTTGGGCTGGAGAGGGAAAAGGGCGCGTAAACCGTGTAGGGGGTTGTAGCTTGATTTGCTTTGAGAGTGAGCGTCGTCAAAGAATTGGAGGATTCATCGCCCTGATAGGTATCTGTGTTGGTGGTGGTGATGCTGACAGGCTGGGTAACCGTTGTGCCAACCAGGACCTTGCCAAGGGCTGAGGCGGGGATCGATGTGGGGGCGCTGCTGCCGCCGGCATCAAGGAACCGTTCTTCCAACACGTGCACTGTATTGCCGGTCACGGTGACAGGGGCATCGCTCGAGTTGTTTTGATTAACAAAGGTCGCGCTGGGAGTGATGTTGCTCGAGGCGAGAATATTTGTGTCCGCGGCGCTTAAGCCGAACGTCGCGGCGTCGCTCCCGCCAGGTACAACGCCGGTGGAATCGTTGGGGCCGACGGCGGTGCCGTGGGCGGTGGTGGTTTGAAATTTATAAGTCAGGTTACCCGTAGGTGCACTGCCGGGGCCGTTATTGACAAGAGTCAGCGGGACGGTGTTGACAGAGTTCTTGAGAACGCAATACGTCGGGGTCCCATTGATGTTAACCAATGTACCGAGGGTGACGGCATCCGTCTTTTGGAGATTCCCATTCACATTCACATCAAGAACGGAGCTGTTGCTGTTCAGAGAGCCGGTGGTCAGGTCCAACGACAAAGTCGGGTTCAACGCTCCGCCGTGGGCGGCGGCGTACACTGGTCCGTAAAATTCCTCGGAACCGGTGTCAGTAGTCGCCTCGCTGGCGATGACCAAACGCAGATTTCCGCCCGTATTGATAGCGTTCTTCACAAACGTCGCAAGCGCGGGGTTGCTAAAGGCATTGGGCAAGGAGAAATTCAAAAGAGTTTGATCGGCGGCCGAGCCGGGATACGTGGCGCTGCCCAGGGAATAAAGAGAGGTCCCCGTGGCAAATGATCCAGGATTGCCGGGATTGTTCAATCCGCCGGCTAAATTCGACGGTGTCTCATATCGCAGAGGACTGCCGCTGGCGATTGAGGTCGAAGTGTCGGTGGCGAGATAAAAGTCGAGGGTGATGGGAACAGTGGGGTTATGACTGTTGCCATTACTGAAAAGGTCGTAATACATGTTGACCGTGAGGTCCGACCCTACAAAGTTAACTTGTTGGCCCGTCGGGATAGTCGGAGTTATGCTGGCGGATGAAAAGTCCATCGCTCCCCAGCCGGGAAACGGCGCGGCGCCATTACCAACATCAAAGAATTGTGACGAGAAGAACGACGTCTTCTCAGCGACCCCGCTGGCTGTTGCGCCAGAAGTATAGGTATCGGCGAAGGCTTTGCCCGCCAGGGAGCAGGCGGCTACGGCCGATGCCAGTGCCAACAAACGATGATTGGAACGTCTTTCATTCTTACGTTGCATGATCTCCTCCAAAAAGTTTTAGTTGAGCCGGATTAATCCTCACACGTCTAACGTAACCGATTCCGTTTGCGAAATTCACAGGAGCAAGGTTAATGTTGGATTAATTCTAATGCGGATTCGATATTGGTTTCTCGACTCATGGAGCGACATATTTATTGCCACCGCCGGCGTATTTCTGCCAAACGTCGGTGACCATCTCCGTTTTGATTGGCTTTGAGTTGTTGACAATGCCTTCGATGGTGCCAACGGGCAGCCAGAACTTGGGATCGGATCCTTCGAGGTCTCCGAGTGTTTCGACGTGCCCGTCATAAAATCCGGCGTTGAATTTATAGCTGTCAGTCGCGCCGAACTGGGCCTGAGAGCCATGTCGAAAGCCGAATATCCTGGGGTCGAAGTTGCCGGGCAGGGGAGTGCCGTTTCCCTTCGCCAGAGTTCGATCCAAGGCTTTTGAATAGGCGTCCCACGGACCAAGATCCGAATAAGCGCCGCCCTGCGTAGTCACCGGAACGTAATCGATCGTCCAGTCCGGCAGAGTCGTCTGGTTAGACCATTTGCCGCCATCCGCGATATAAATTTTGACGCTGGGGTTACCAACCTTCGTCACCTTCGGGACGTAGCTGCTCGGCAGATAGAAGTAACCACCATCGTACTGGTTGTTAAAGGCATCGATGACTCCGAACGGCGTCGGCCATAGCAAGAACGCCTGGGCGGTGATGTAAGACGGCATGATGTCGATCTGGGTGTAGGCGCCGTTGAAGGTGTCTTCAATAAGATATTCCGGGGAGAGAAACTGGTTTTCCGGACAGACGAAACCCTTGAAATTATTGAGGAAATGAAACCGCTGATTACGGGAAGCCAGGTCGGCATTTTGATTGAACGATACCCCCATAACCATCGCCAACGGGGCTTGCCAGTCGAAAGTCTGCGTGATACCGGGACAGTTGGTGTTGCTGAAATTGGAATTCTCGTAACCAGTACCGAAAGTTCCAGCCGCGGTATTGTTGTTTAAGAGAAAGTTGCCCGAGGTATTGGGGCTCCCGGCAATAAAGCCGTTGTTTTGATTGGCATACATTTGCATGGCCATCACGATCTGACGTAGATTCGAGGCGCACGCAATTGTATTGGCCGAATGCCTCGCCTTGGACAGCGCCGGCAGCAAAATCGCGACCAGTAATGCGATGATTCCAATGACCACCAAAAGCTCGACAAGCGTGAATCCACTGACCCGTCCGTGAGATCGCATTTTGACGACTTTCATTCCAACTCCCTTCAATTGTTGCGTTCCATGGCGTGCAGCAACTCGGGGCCGGCGCCCACCATGTGTTCCTTTTCCCATTGTTCCCGCGTGGGCGGAGGCCGCATTCCGGGCTGAGCGACCGGGTTATGCCCTACGACCAACCGGCCACAGTCGGGACAAAAAGTAGGTTCGGGCTTGCCGATGTAAACATTCAAAAGCACCGGCGTTGGATCGGATTTAGGCGTTCCGTCTTTCGTCCAGTAGCACAACTCGGCCGGATAGCCGGTCTTATGCCCGCTGGGCGCATCAATCGGGATAGATTCGCCGGCTTGCAGCTCGTGACGGAATCCCTGGCCCGTGGTCGCATCAACGAAAACGCGCGTCCGCTCATCCGTCACCACCGACGAAAAAAGGAAACCCTTCACGACGTAGACGGCTACCCCGATTGCCACAACGGCAAGCGCGACGGTCACCCACTTCCCGGCGCCCGTTTCCAGCAAGCTGTTTGGCCTTCCCATGGCAAATTCTCGACGGTTACCAGCGTAGCATCACGACAAAGAACTCTTGAATCTTCAAGTCGATTGATTTGGATTCAATTAACATTGCAAACGCATCGTATGAAGGTATAGATTCAGGACTTGCGCCGGTTTTCCTTTTTGTCCATCCGAATCGCTAAAACACTACTAAACGCGTCGCGCGAAGGTTATAGATACAAGTCTTGCGCTGGCTTCCAGTTTGTCAACTCGCAGCGTGTTTAGCAAACAGCTTATAAACAATTCGCCGTATCTTCCAGAATAATTTTGGGCGGCGAAGGCTGGAACGACCCAGCCCGGGTTGGCGGTTTGTGGTTGGATACTCTGGTCGGGAAAAGGACGTGGAGCTCGGACGCATAGCCATTCACTTTTCAGCCCAGACGAGCTCGTGATTTTGGCTTTGCAATCGACATGCATGGACTTCTCGAAATGCGACAACCTCGGCATTCTTCGCGCAAAATTAATGGATTTATCCCTTGAAGTTAATTTCAACTATCCATTATAACCCGCAACGGGAAAGGCAAAGAGCCCGCACCCACACGTGATGGGTTCGATCGATCGCTCAATGCCTATGCCTCGTTCTGATAAGGAAAGGAAGGTAGAAGATGATGAACAAACTGAGAATTGCGTCCATTCTCATGGGCTCCGTCGCGTTGGCGGCGCCCGCGTTTGGCAGCAACATCGCCACGGTCGAAGGTTTGGCCAGCGGTACGGCGGCCACGATCGGCGACCCGACCAATAACGACCCCCCAGCCCTAATCACGGCGATTCTTTCCCAGCCGGGTACTTTCGATACCCGCACTTATTCGAGTTGGGCCATCCTTACCAACGACGGCACCGGCTCGCTGGACGTCTTCGGCGCGCTGCCGACCGGCAGCACGTATGTGCCA
>JBEKXM010000343.1:0-5412 GCA_049512115.1 Tepidisphaeraceae bacterium
CATGTCGCGGCGGGAAAACTGCGCGGCATCGTCGTGAATTCCGGGAATGCCAACGCCTGCACCGGCCGGCAGGGTGAAATCGACGCCCTGGGCATGTGCCGGCTTGCCGCCGGCGCCCTCGGCTGCGGCGCGGGGGAAATCCTGCCCTCGTCCACCGGGATCATCGGACATCGCCTGCCGATGGACAAAATTCGGCTTGGCATCGCCCGGGCCGCGGACAATCTGGGAAATACGGTGATTCACGCCGAGCGCTTTGCCCAGGCAATCCTCACCACCGATACGCGGCGGAAATCCGCCGCGACGCGCTTTCGCGCGGGCAAACAATGGATCACCGTCGCCGGCGTCTGCAAGGGATCGGGAATGATCGGACCGCGGCTGGCGCTTGGCGCCGCGGCGCTTCACGCCACGATGCTCGCCTTTTTGACGACCGACGCCAAGGCCACGCCGCCGCTGCTGAGGCGAATCCTGGCTGATGCGGCCGAGTCGAGCTTCAACGCCGTCACCGTGGACGACCAGATGAGCACGAACGACACGGCGGCGATTCTCGCCTCCGGCCTCGGGCCGGCGCTGAATTCGCGGCGTCTGATCGAATCATTTGCCGCGGCGATGAACGAAGTATGCCAGTCGCTGGCGTACCAGATCGCCGCCGACGGCGAAGGGGCCACCAAGGTGGTCCGCATCGACGTTCGGCGGGCGAAGACGCCGGCCGATGCGAAGCTGATCGCTCGCGCCATCGCCAATTCGCCGCTGGTGAAATGCGCGATGAACGGAAACGATCCGAACTGGGGCCGGATCGTCTCCGCCGCGGGATTGTGCGGTGCGGCGTTCGATCCCGACAAAATCGAGTTGAAATTGCAGGACACGACCGTCTTCAAATCCGGCCGGCCGATGCCGTTCGACGTTCGGCGCGTCGGAAAATCGCTGGCGAGCAAGGAAGTCGTCGTGGACCTGGACTGCCGGCTCGGCAATTCCTCCGCGACGGTGTGGACCTGCGATCTGTCCAAGGACTACGTGACGATCAACGCGGATTATCACACCTGACATTGCGGAAATGGCGGGCCGCGGGATTCCGGGCGGCGTTCTACAACTGGCCGAGATCGTCAAGAAGCTTGCCGGCCGCGGCGTCGAGCTTTTTGCCGTCGGCATCGTAGGTGCCGTCCTGAATCTGCTGGCGAATCGTGGCGACCTTGTCCATCCGCACGTCGTTCGTCTTCAGAGCCGACAACAAATGGCTGGCACCGGAAAGCTCGAGGCGGTCGCTGGCCCGAACGGGCGGCGCGTCCGTGGGAATCTGCTTTTGAATCGGATTGGCGACGATCTTCTGCACTGGTATGTTTTGGGAAATGTTGTTGATCTGGCTCATGTGAAGCTCTCCAGCTTGGGCCGACCCACCGCCGTGTCGGCAGACTGGCGACTCCATCGCCATCACCCGCCGCAAAGGTCAGTCGTCAGCAAACCTATCGACGCCCATCAGTTTGGTTCTTGAAATCCGTGATATTTCAAAGAACTTACCTAAACCGTTTATTTACAGTCAATTACAACAAACCGACCGACGCATAGCGCAAAATTCTCCTTTTCACCGGTAATTTCATCCGGAAAATATATTATCCATATATCCCAGATTATCCAATTTAATCGGTCGGACTGTTGGTCAGAATGTTTATCGGCCATCTTACCGGACCTGTGCATTATCGGAGCATTAGGTAAAACGCGAGAATCGGATGACAACTTGCCATTGCCAAAAAGGCCCCGATACTTTTGCCAACGATGTCTCATTGGCCGCAAACGGTGCTTTTCGATTTCGACGGCGTGATTGTGAACAGCGAGCCGCTGCATTTCTACGCTTTTCACAAGGTTCTGGAGGCGGAAGGGATCAACCTTGCGGAGGAGGAGTATTACCGCGAACTCATCGGCTTTGACGATCGAGGCGCGTTCCGCCATTTGTATGCCCACCGGAAGTTGGCGATCAAATCGAAGGACCTGTCGCGTCTGATGACGCGCAAAACCGAAGTGGTGATGGAGTTGATCGAGGATCGCAAGTATCAGGCTTTGCCGGGCGTTGAGGAATTTGTTCGCGGGCTGTGGCGTCATTATCCGCTGGCGATCTGCTCGGGCGCGTTGCGGGAAGAGATTGAGGCGATGTTGGAAGGCGTGGCGCTGCGCGATTGCTTCGGCGTGATCGTGGCGGCGGAGGACGTGACCTTGGGCAAGCCGAATCCGCAGGGATATCTGCTCTGCATGAAGCGGGTCTCGCAGAAGATCAAGTTGCCGTTAAAGCCGGCGGATTGCCTGGTGGTGGAAGACGCCCCCAGCGTGATCAAATCGGTGAAGGCCGCGGGATTTCCGACGCTGGGGGTCTCCACGTCGTACGACATCGAAAAGCTTGCCGATGCCGATTGGCGGGTCCAAACGCTCCGACCCAGGGAAGTGCTGGGGAAAATTCCCAAGCTGAAGTTAAAGGCCTGAATGGCAAATTCAATCGCGTGGCGGGGCGACGTCGGGCAAAGGCCCGGCGCTGTTAGCCGCGGGCGTGGGCAGGCCCGGATCGACGCTCGGCAAAGGGGGCGTCGTCGGATGAGCCGGCGGCTGCTGTCGCGCGAACAAGCCGGGACCCGGCTCCATGCCGATTCGCCGAAGCGCGTTGTTGACCTGTTCGTCCCTCTGATTCAGACGATAGGCGTCGCGAAGAACCTGACCGGCTTCCTGATTTTGCGTGAGTTGTTCCAGATACAGCCCCAGCTCGCGCTGAGCCGCGAAGTTTTCGGGTTCGATCTGCACGGCCCGGCGATAGTTTTCCAATGCATTGTCGGCGTCGCCGCGGAAGCGCAACACGCGGCCAAGGAGGCGAAAGTCCTCGCTCAGATGGCTCTGCGCAGCGGTTTGGGCAATCAGATCGGTCTCGGTGCCCGTGGAATCGTTGCTGGCGATGAGGTGTGCCAGGCGATCAAACGCGCTGTCGTGCATGCCGACGCTGTAGTGAACGGTTCCCGGCGGAGGCATCAACTTCAAAGACGTTTTATAAGCATCGATGGCTTCATGCCAGGATTGAGTTTGCTCGTAGCACAGACCGAGCCAATACTCACTTTCAGGGTCCTGGGGATTCTGGCGGATGGCGTTGCGAAAGGCGCCGGCGGCCTCCGCATAGCGGCCGTCGTTGTATTGCTGAAGACCTTCGCGTTTGGCGTCCTGGGACCAGGTCAGCACGTTTTGGGTATCCATGCCGCAGCCGGTCAGGAGAACGAACGCCGCCCCCGCGATTCCAATCGCCAGGATGCCGCCGATGATTCGATTGCCGCAAGAGTTCATTGGCTACCTCCTTGTAGCACGCAGTGTGAGGGTTCCTAGGCAACAGAGTACCGAATTGCCGCGAAGATGCAAGACCTGCGCCTCGGCGGATTGAGGATTTTGCCGCTCAACGCGAATTGTCGCTCAGAAGGGGGGCGTCTTGTCCGCCACCAGGGGGGGAAGGTAGTTGCCCGTGGATAGGATGACCTTGAAAGCCTCTTCCGTGGTCATCTGAATGAACTGACAGCGATCGGCACGGATGAAATAAAGCCTTCCCGTGATCGGGTTGGGCGAGGAGGGAATGAAGACGCAATAGCACGGTTCCAGGGCCTGAACGAGCCGGCCGCTGCTGAAGCCCATGAGCCTCATTGTGCCGGTTTCGTCGGGAATCAGAACGACGCGGGAGAAGGTTCCCTCGGTCCCCCCCGGCGTGAGGGCGATTTGCTTCCAACCCTGGTAGAGCAGGCGGATGACGGGCAGGCGCATGATGATGGCATCGACGATTTTCAGCAGGTATTTTCCGAGCAGGCTGTTGGTGACCATTCCGACGACGTAGATTGCCGCCAGGGTCAGCAAAACGCCCAGGAAATGAATCCGATGGTGAAACAACCAAAAGGTGAGATTGACGGTCTTGTCGTCCACCCACCAGAGGATGAAGGCCGTCACCGCCAGGGGCAGAAATGCGAAGATGCCGGCGATGAACGTTCGGCGAACGTTTGAATGGCTGCGGCCTTTTTCAGAATCGTTTGCCATATCGCAAGCGGCCTATCATGCGCGGATCGGCTCGAAAATGCGACACTAATCGGATGAATCCCGCGTCGCAGCCTGGGGAATCAACTGGCGGCGAAGCGCCGCGACGGCGGTCAGCCGGTCGGCCGGCGATTGATCGAGATTACACTCGATCTTCCTCCCGAGCAGGCGATCCAGATGAGCCAGCGTCGCGGCACGGAGCGCGGGGTCGTCGCTGGTGAGGCAATCCAGAAGAAAATTGACGTCCTGCCCCAGCTTTTTGGCTTGATCGTCGCTGAGCGGAAAGAATTCGCCGAGGAACTTGTTGACGCGGGAGTTTTGCTCGGCGGTCCAATCTCGCCGGTCGGCCGAACGAAGCATCAGCGCCGCCGGCTCGCCGATCCGCCGCAATGATTCCTGCGCCGACTGCCGCTGGGCGAATTCGTCGGAATTGAGCTGTGCGACCAGGGACTTGAGGCGCGGCGCCAGGTCCGGCGGCGGCCGCCAGTCCTCATACATCACCTGCCAGGCGATCTTGTCTTCAACCGCGAAGATCGCTTCATCCTGTCGAAACTGGCGGAACAGGGGACGCAGATATTTCTCGAACTCGTACGGATGCTCGCGCCGCAGGTCGGGAAGCGTGGGAGCCGACACCACCAGGCTGAGTTCGGGTTGTGTGCCCTGTATGACCTGGACGCGCAGGGTGACCGGCGGCGCATCGGTCCCGCCCAGCGATTCGAGTAGTGAAATCGACTCAAAGCGGTGAACGCTTTCGATTTCCTGCACGACCTGGAGATGCGTGATGTTATTGATGATTTGCAGGTGCAGGCAAACGGCGGCCGGCTGAGAAAGTTCGTAATACTCAAACATTGGGGAAAATATGCCCAGGCGACGGCTGACGATGCACTTAATGACGGCGCGGCCGGGAAGGTCGGTCAGGGACACGCGGCCCTCGATCGGGCCGTTATGCAAGATCGGCCAATCGGCCGTCAGAATCCCCTGCACCTCGCCGAAACGGACGACCTGGTTGACCGGGCAGGCGGGCAATTGGGGCAAGGCGTCCCATTGCGCGATCGCACGCTGGGTCTCGGCGATGAATTGGGCGGCATCGGAATCCGGCGAAGTAGTCGGGCCGGTCGCGGGAGGAGTCGCCGGTGCGCCCGCCCCACCGCTAGCGCAGACCGCCGCAAGCAATAACGCGATTTTCAGGCCCTTGGTGGTCAACCGAAGCATCCGCATGCCATTATAGAGCATCAGCCCGTTTCGACGATGCAACTTCCGACTTCCGTGTCCGTCCAAGGGGAGTTGGACGCCCGGGTCGCTTTTGGCTTGTCGCATCCTTTGGCCAGCGTACAATTATTCCATCGTTGAGGGATTCCCATGAGCCGGCTGGATAAT
>JBEKXM010000344.1:0-8061 GCA_049512115.1 Tepidisphaeraceae bacterium
CCGATCTGGCCCCGCAATGGCCCGCCAGAATGATCCGCTCAAACATTGACCCCTGAAGCGGCTATGATACGCTCCGGTTTTTACACTCGAAGCGAGGTCATTCATGGCATTCACCCTTCAGATCGGCCGACCGGCGCCGGATTTCAATCTTCCCGGCGTTGACGGCAAGAAATATTCGCTGGCCAACTTCAAGGACGCCAAGCTGCTCATCGTCGTCTTTTCCTGCAACCACTGTCCGTACGTGGTCGGCAGCGAGGACCGCATCATCCGCTTCGCCAAGGATTATGCCGCCCGCGGCGTGAAATTGGTCGCCATCAATTCCAACGAAACCGTGGAACATCCCACAGATTCTTTCGAGCACATGATCACCCGCGCCAAGGAAAAAAAGTTCCCCTTCCCCTATCTGCGCGATGAATCGCAGGAAGTGGCGCTGGCCTATGGCGCACTGCGGACCCCGCACTTTTACGTTTTCGACGGGCAGAGGAATCTCCGCTACACCGGCCGCATGGACGACAACCCAAAGATGGAAGCCTTGGCCAAGACTCACGAGCTGCGCGACGCCGTTGACGCCATCCTCGCCGGCAAGAAGCCGCCCGTCGAGCAGAGCAATCCTCTGGGCTGCAACGTGAAATGGAAGGGAAAACCCGCCCACTGGATGCCGGCCGACGCCTGCGATCTCGTTTGAGCGTGGAAGGCTTCGCCTCGACTACAACAGCGCCGGCTGCTCAACGGCGGCCCGGTTTTTGCGCTGCCGGTATGTCCGCTCAACCCGCGGCCGGCCAAACGCATCGGTCGCCGTCTTCACCTTGCTTTCCCGATCAACCGCGAACAGCCCCTCCCGATTCGCCTCCGGCTTCTGCGCCTGTTTCAGCGCGTGCTCGAGCCGTTTGCGCGCGAACGCCACGTATTGTTCGCTCTGGTCGATCCCGATGAAGTTCCGCCCCAGCAATGCCGCCGATACCACCGTCGTTCCGCTTCCGTTGAACGGATCGACCACCATGTCGCCGGGATTGCTGCTGGCGCGGATGATGCGGTCCAGCACGCCGATCGGCATCTGACATCCGTGCCAGCCCTCGCGCTCCTTGAACGTGCCGCACACGCGGCTCACGTACCAAGTGTCGCCGTCCCCGGCGAAGAAATCCGCGGGGGCTTCCTGCGGACGCAGAAACCAAACGTCGTCCGGCAGCTTCCCTTTCGGATTCGCCCGGTGGTCCCCGTACGTCGTCTGCCGAGCGCTGGCCACTCGCACCGCGTCCGCATTGAAGGTGAAATTCTTCTGGTCCTTCGTGAAATACAAAATGTGCGTATGGCTCTTGGCGTACATGCGTTTGGTCTGCTGCCCGAACGTGTAGTGCCACACGATCCAGTTCCGAAGGTGAAACCCGATCTTCCGCCGCGCTATCACGCACAGGTCCGCGGCGTATTCATCCCCGATCGCCAGGTAAAACGACCCGTCCGGCCGAAGCGCCCGGTGGACCGCGCGCATCCAGTCCTCCGAAAACTTCAGATAGTCCTCCTGCTTCCGCTCGTCTTCGTACCCGTGATACAGATACCCGATGTTGAACGGCGGATCGGCGAAAACCAGGTATATCCACTCCGGCGGACGTTCGTTGAGAAACCCGATGCAATCTGCTTGTACGATCTGATTTCCTTTTTGCATACCCTTCCTATTGTATTTCCGAGCCGTTGACCCCCCAAATGTTGGGGATGATCGCGACAGGCCTTTAAGTTTCCGGACCGCCAGTTTGTGGGCTTTTCGTCGATTCATCGGGTGAGTCTATAATCGCGGCCGTGGCTGCTGATAGTTCTGCTTCCGGACCGATTTTACGGCTACTGGGCGCCAATGCGAATCGCGCCCGCGAGGCGTTACGCGTCCTGGAGGATTATGCGCGATTTGCGCTCAATGACGAGCCGCTCAGCCGTCAAATCAAGAATCTCCGCCATGAATTGACGGGCCTCCTGCAAACGCTGTTGTCTGAAGCCATGGTGCATCGCGACACGCCCGGGGACGTCGGCAGGGCCATCAAGACCCCGGCCGAGCAAACCCGCCGTGACTTGGCCGATGTCGTCACCGCCGCCGGAAAGCGCGCCGGCGAAGCCCTCCGGGCCATCGAAGAGTTTCTCAAAACCGTCAATCCCGCCGACGCCGCCAAGATCGAATCCCTCCGCTATCGCCTCTACACCATCGAGCAGCAGATTACCCTGACCCTTCGCCCCAGCCAGCGATTCGCCGCGGTGAGACTTTACGTCCTCATCACCGAATCCGCCTGCAAACGGCCTTGGCTGGAAACGGCTGAGCTGGCCATCCAGGGCGGAGCCGATTGCCTTCAACTCCGCGAAAAGGAACTGGCCGATTCCCAGTTCCTCGCCCGGGCCGGGCAATTGGTCCAACTTTGCCGGAAACACGGAGTTTTGTGCATCATCAACGACCGCGCCGACATCGCCCTTGCCGCCGATGCCGATGGCGTACACCTCGGCCAGGACGACATGCCGGCTCTCCAGGTCCGACGGATCATCGGAAACCGGAAAATCCTTGGCATCAGCACCCACAATCTCGATCAGGCCCATCGCGCCGTCACCGACGGCGCCGATTACATCGGCGTCGGCCCCATCTTCAAAAGTGACACCAAACCCCGCGACTTCGTGGCCGGATTGGAGTATGCTGCCGCCGCGGCACGCGAGATCGCCCTCCCCAAGGTCGCCATTTCGGGCATCGGACCCGAAAATGTCGATACGTCACCGGCGCCGACGACGTGGCCGCCGCGGCACGCGAGATCAAAAATCGACTGGTCAGTTAAAGGACACGGATGTCCCAGCAAGCCCTTCGCGTTTCACTTTCTCCAGAGCCTTCGCGCCCCAAGTCCGAAGCTCGTGCGGCCGCGGAGGCTTCGCCTTCCGCTGGCTTCGTCGCTCACGCCAAGCTCATCTCCATCCTGACGCTCCTCAGCCGCGTCCTGGGCATGGCCCGCGAAAGCGTCGTCGCCAACTATTTCGGCGCTACCGTCGTCTCACAGGCCTTCAGCGTCGCCTTTTCCATCCCCAATCTCTTCCGAAAGCTCCTCGGCGAAGGCGCACTATCCGCGGCCTTCATACCTCTTTACGCCCAGGCCCTGAAAACCGGCGACAAAGACGAGGCCAACCGCTTTGCCGCCGCCAGCTTTAACCTCCTCGCAGCCACTCTCGTCGTTCTTACCGTCGTCGGCGAACTGGTCCTCTGGCTCATCGCGTATTTGATCCCTCTAATTTGTGAACCATCAAAATCGAGCGGTTACCTCCTGGTTATCAAATTCACCGCCGTCATGTTGCCATACGTCATCCTCGTCTGCGGCACAGCGTTCCTCAGCGGCATTTTGCAGGTCCACAAACGCTTCGGGCTCCCGGCCCTCACGCAGGTTCCCCTGAATATCATCCACATCGCGGTCATCGTCGTCGGAGCGCGCCTGCTCCTGCTCAAGCCGGGCA
Source organism: Tepidisphaeraceae bacterium (assembly GCA_049512115.1). Classification (GTDB taxonomy): domain Bacteria; phylum Planctomycetota; class Phycisphaerae; order Tepidisphaerales; family Tepidisphaeraceae; genus PALSA-1353. The sequence goes on from JBEKXM010000344.1 coordinate 3,463, forward strand.
ATCTCGACCAGGTGTTGCAGACCCGGCTAGCGTATTGGCTCTGCGGCTTTGTCCTCATCGCCGGAATCGTGCAGATCACCATGCTTCTGCCGGTGCTGCGCCACACCGGCTTCCGGTTTATGTGGATCGGAGAACTTTGGACACCCGCGATCCGAAAGCTGCTGACGCTTTCGATCCCCGTCGCCCTCAGCGCCAGCGTCCTGCAAATTTCCGTGCTGCTCGACAAGGCCATCACCCTCTATCTGACCGCCGGCCAGAACGCGGCCGAAAAACTGCAACTCTTCCATCACGCCTGGAATTATCCCCTGGCCATCGGCGCGGCGGCCCGGCTCAACTGGGCGCAAATGCTCTACCAATTCCCGCTGGGCGTTTTCGCCACCGCCGTCGCCACCGCCATCTTTCCCAGCCTCAGCACCGACGCTCACGACAAGGACGAACAAAAATTCAAACGTGTGCTGCGCCAGGGAATTTTGTTCACGCTCTTCGAGGGCCTGCCCGCAAGTCTCGGCTTAATCCTCGTTCGATATCCCACCGTTCGCCTGGTGTTCCAGCACGGCAGCTTCACCGCCGTCGATACCCAATGGGTCGCCCGGTCCGTGATCTTCTATTCCGCCGCGATCTGGGCCTTCAGCCTCCAGCAGGTCCTCAACCGCGGATATTACGCCCTGCACGACACGATGACCCCGCTGGTCATGTCGATCGTGACCATCGCCGTCAACACGGCCGTGGAAGTTCCGCTCGCCTTCACGAAATTGGGAGAATCCGGCATCGCCGCGGGAACGCTGGCAAGCTTCGGCATTCAGGCGATCGTGATGCTGGTCATGCTCGACCGCAAGGTCGGCGGGCTGGGGCTCGGCACGATCGCGCGAAACGTCGCCAAGATGCTGCTGGCGTGCGCCGCCATGGCAGCCGCCTGCTGGGGCATCCAACAACTCCGCCAATATCCCCACGCCGCCGGCCATCTCGCCAGCGCCGAGCAATTGGCGATTCTGATCCTGTTCGGCGGCGGAACCTACGCCGGCGCTTGTCTGCTTTTGGGATTGCGCCCGACCCGGAAGATACGATCAGCCGAGTAGTTCGGGGCGGATATTTACTCCAAGGCTCATGTTGCGGCGGCCACGCCGACGGCACGCGGCGGAACGCCCCGGCCGGTTGTCAGGTGCGCGATCATGCAGAGGGCATAAACCGCGATCGCCAGAACGTAGAGCGAGCGGTAACCAAAATACATCGAGTTGTATTCCAGACAACCACCGACCATGGCGCCGATGAGGTTGGACGCCAGCGCCGCGGATATGGTTGGAGCGTCGTTCATCTCAGCCGAGAAAATCAGGCCGGAGAAGAACAGCGGCAAAGTCAAAATCGCGGTGGATAGGATTCGGCTGAGCCATTGACCCTGCATCGAGCCGCTGACCGTGGAAAACCAGAGGCTTGCGCCAAGGCTGGCAAGCAGCAAAACGTAAGACAGATTTCGCGGGATTCCAGGCCATCTGATAATGGTCAGGTTGGCAAGAAAGGCCATGATCAAAATGGCGAGGATGACGATGGAGATCACGATCCACGTGCTGCCGTAGAACAGGGCCAATTCCGTGATGGCCTTGGTTTCAAGCAGCATGAAACCGGCCCCCAACAGAAAGCAGGGCCAGGAGATCGCGGCGCGTGCCCCATCCATGCGGATCACGGGCCGGATGAACAGGGCCGCGACTGCCATCAGCACGGTGATCATCACCAGGTAAGAGACCGGGTATTTTCGCACGGGCATGTAAAAGAACGGCCAGTCGTCGGTGGATGGATCGGCCGCTAGCCGTTTGTCGGCGAGAAAGCCGGTAACGTCGTCGATGCCCGGCGGCAATGGAGTCGCCCCCAGGGGAGAATTTCCGCCGATGACAAAAACGAGCGCGCTGACCTCCGACGCGGCCGTCGCCCACATAACGCGCGGTTGTTGGCCATCGAACGCTTGTTCGAGCATGCGATACAGCTTTTTACCGAGCACCGGGTCATTAACGGCAAAGGAAAGAAAGAGGAAGCCGCCATCCTTGAGACAACGGCGCGCCTGTTTGAACGCTTCGACCGTGTAGATGTAACTGTCCAGACGGACTCCCGACATTCCAGAGAGGGCCGTATGGGAATCGAGCAGGCCATAGACGATGAGATCAAACTTCTTGTCGGTGGATCGAAAATAGGCGCGAGCATCCTGCACGTGCGTGGTGACTCGATCGGATGCGTAGGGCCGTTCCGGATGAAACGTTTGGCCGAGCTGGAGGATCAGCGGATCTATCTCGACGGCATCGACGTGCCCCGCATCGTGGCGCAGCGCCGATGCGACGTCGTTGCCCGACCCCGCTCCGACAACCAGGACGTCCCGCGGAGATTTCTGAAAATCGTAAGGCAGCCCATAATAGGCCGCCGCCAAATCGCGCAGGCCACCTAACGGCGGGCCACCCGGACCCAGGTTGTACATGTCTTGGAAAAAGAAATGATTCACCATGATGATGGTTGGTGTGCGGCCGGAGACAAAGCCCGCCGGGAAAACCGTCAGAATCTGGTACGGTGAATAAAGATCGTATCCATCCACCCGAAACGACGTCCCGACCACGCCCAACGCCAGTGCCGTGACCATTGCCGTCGCCGTCAACATTCTCCGCAGAAACAGGGCCAGGAAGGCCAATCCCACGGCGAACCAGACCACGGGCGGCGACCAGAGAAACGAGAGGCCCCAAAAGACCAGAACGGCCGCAATGCTTCCGAAGAGGTTCCATCCATAGGCGGCCAGCCGGGTCGAGCGACCCATGAGACGCGAGGCCAATTGCCCAAGGGGCAACAGACACAGTGCGTTGAAACTGAATACCCAGAATAAAAAACCATAAACCATCACGACGCGATTAATTCCGTTGGCAGTGCCAACCCCCATCGTCATCTGCTCGGAGATCGGGTTTTCCAACCTCACCGCGACGTGCGCATATTGCAGAAGGTGCATCGCGATCAACTGGGCCGCGACCATCGGCAGCGCCATCGGCGTCAATACCAATCGCGCCCGGCCCAGCGCGTAGCCCATTCCCAAACCGAGGAAACACGACAGGAGGCTCAGGTTCTTGAAAAAACCGAACACCGCGAAACAGGACCCGTGATATCGAATGAGCACCAATTCGAGATAAAGACCGATCCCCGCCGCCACCGCAATCCGCCATCCCAGGAAGCGTGTGGGCAGTGCCTCCAAGCGATCGGTATGTTCTTGCAGTTTTCGCTCAAGCGCCGGCCACCACCGCCGACGAAAGTCAAAGGCAATCCTGGCCAGAATTAACGGAAGAAAGGCAAGAATGACAAACAGAATCATCCCGGAGGGATCGCGCTCGCCATAATCAATTGACGCCCCGAGACAGAACACCAGCCAGCTCAATAGCACGGTCAGCGGCAAGGCCGCCCATTTGCCGAGAGAAACTCCGCCGCGCCCGCCTAGTGCCATCTTCGATTCCTTGCCCGAGATGCCGCCGAGGGTCGGCCTAATCCATGATCGCCGCCAGCCCCGCCAGCGCCGCGGCGGTCAGAATCATCCCCACCACGATCGTCACGAATAGCACCGTCGCCTCGCGCGGCACCTGCGACGTGTGGCGGCATCGAACGCATTTGTAAACCACCGCCACCGCCAAACACAGCGGCAACAACAGCAGCGGCCAAAACCACGGCCTCACCCAGATCGGCAGCGGATCGAAAAACATGACGTAAGAGAGCGATGTAATCATTTTCCCCGGCTTCCTATGGTTTGCCTTGGCCCGCCCGATGGGCCGAATCGATGATCACCAGCAAATTCAACATTCCCGCGACGGCCGTATAGAGCGTGCCGATTTCCCACGACCGCGAATGCGATTGGGGCACGCCTTCCACCGCCGCCTTCGAGCCGGGCGGCGGATGTGCCACGTGCACCGACACCGCCGATGCCGCCAGCGTCAACGGCCCGCAAAGAATCTGCCCGACATACCACGGCTTGTCCCCCAACTCGTTCAGCGGCTCGGTCAGCAGGGCGGGGCCCGCGGGCTTGTCGCCGTCCGAGCCCGGATTTGCCTCCTCCTCGCTGCTGGACGGCTCCACCCGCGAATATTCCCCTTCCAACTGCTGCCGACGCCGGTCGTATTTCTCCACGAGCTGGCTCATGTATCCGAATTGTCCCCACCCCGGCGGGTCCATGATCCGAATCCCTCCCACCAGGATTCCCGCCAGGAACAAAGCGATGATCGTCACCGCGACCGTTGCGCCCCGAGCCCGTTGCCCGATGAGGAAATATCCTCCGCCGGGCATAAGCCACGCACACAGACACACCATTGGCATGGAACGGATCAAGCTACGGTTTTCGGCCATCGCGCATACTCTAAGCGGCCTTGCCCAGTTTTCAAAACCAGAGCCGCCTGGCGGTATCTGAACGGCATCCAGTTTCCTCGACGGAGGCTGCTTGTGGGCATCGCGGGGTTGCGCCGGTTTGGTATGCTGGCGGCACGGTTGGAGGTTCGGAGCAGGGGGAGGGTTCGATTCAAATAAATCCGCTCGGGTCGGACTAATTCCGCCGCATCGTCTTTGACTCATTTGCTAGGGCTGGCGGCAACCTTTGTC
>JBEKXM010000345.1:0-5371 GCA_049512115.1 Tepidisphaeraceae bacterium
CCAGAACGCGCGCTTGGCGAAAAGCGCCACGGCGGCGGCCATCGAAATCGCACCGAACACGGCATTGAGCCACCACAATACCCCCGACCCCAGGCGCATTCCCAAGACGGCCTTGGCGACAAGTGGATTGAAAAGTCTGCCGAGGTTGAAGAGCGCCGCGGCCTTCAACTGCGGGAAATCCTTGAGATGGGCAATGGCATATTGCTCGTATCCGCCCAAGCCGTTACCGGCGTTTCGGCGCGGATCGAAAATGAGGAATATTCCCAGCAGGGCGGCACAGATTGCGATTGCTCCGCCGGCCTTCCAATTCCGGCGGACCACCGCGGCGAACGCCAGCGCGGTAATCCACGCGGCCAGCAGCGCGATCATGGTTGGGCGAGTGGTGATGGCAATCGCCAAGCCGCCAACCAGCAACGCCCAATCCCACCAGCGCGCCCGCCTGGCGCCGGTTGAGCGAAACACTCCCTCGTGCCCCGCGAGCACGGCCATGATGCCGGCCAGGAACGGCATTTCGGTCAGAATCTCGAAGCTGTAGTGGTAGAACTGGCTGGAGACGGCGACGCCGAGCGCGATCGCCACGGCCGTCGGCCGGTCGTATGCCAGGAGCACCAGCCGATAAACCAGCGCCAGCGATGCCAGGGCGCTGAGCCACACAAAGGCGTCGGCGGCGAAGATGAAATGAGCGGGGAAGAGGTGATAGAGCCCCGCCAAGGCGACGGGAAGGCCGGGATAAACCGTATCGTGGGGGATACCGCCGAACGTGTACCCGCGGCCGCGAGCCATGTTGCGCGCCAGGTTCAGATAAAGTCCGCCATCCGGCTGGATGAGCCATTGACCATTGAATCCGAGAAGATAGACGGCGGCGATGGCGGCGAATACGAAACCTCTCCACCGGTCCAGCACGTCGAGCAGCCAAAGCCACAGCGGCCGGCGCGCCGGGCCGCCGGCGGTCGAGGGGGAGTTGGCGCGGTTGGATTCAGCCCCGCTGATTTCCCCCACAGCCGCAGTGCGGTAGGCTTCGCCTCCGCTTCTGAAATGAATTGCGGAAAACGCCATTCAGTTGGTTCCAGTATAGCGGTTGCTGTTTGCCCGTGAAGGCCGGGCGGGTACTGTTTCACGCCAATGGACAGTTTGCCGCAATCGCCGAAGCGTCCTCTTGCAGCGGTATTGGCCGGATTCCTCGGTTGGTCACTCGACGCCTTCGATTTTTTCCTGGTGGTAATGACCCTGACCGCCATCGGCAAGGAATTCCATAAAACCGACCGGGAAATGGCCCTGGCGGTGACGCTGACGCTGGCCTTCAGGCCGGTGGGGGCGCTGATCTTCGGCCTCCTGGCCGACCGCTATGGCCGGCGCGTCCCGCTCATGATCGACCTGGTGTTCTATTCCATCATCGAAGTCCTCTCCGGACTGGCGCCGAATTTCCTGACGTTTTTGATCCTGCGGGCCCTGTTCGGCATCGGCATGGGCGGGGAATGGGGCGTGGGCGCGTCCCTCACCATGGAAAAAGTCCCCGCCAGATTCCGCGGACTTCTCTCCGGAATCCTCCAGGAGGGTTACGCATTCGGATTCCTCCTGGCCGCAATCGCGTATCAATTCGTCTTCCCGCGCTGGGGATGGCGGCCGCTGTTTTTCATCGGCGGGCTTCCCGCCCTCCTGGCCATCTTCGTCCGAATGGCCGTCAAGGAATCCGAAGTCTGGCAGAAAAATAAAGCCGATTCCTGGAAAAACCTCGGCCGGGGACTTCTGGCCCATTGGCCCATCTTCCTCTACCTCGTCGCCCTGATGACGATGATGAATCTGTCGTCCCACGGAACTCAGGACCTGTACCCCACGTTCCTTCAGCGTTATCGCGGGTTCGGGGTGAGTCAAAAATCCAATCTTGCCGCCATCTCCATGGTCGGGGCGATCATCGGCGGAATCATCTTCGGCCAAATCTCCGACCGCATCGGCCGCCGCAACGCGATGATGCTGGCGTTCGCCGGCGCACTGCTGGCCATCCCCATGTGGGCGCTTCCGTCGGGGATCGCCAAACTCGCCGCCGGGGCATTCGTTTTGCAATTCATGGTCCAGGGCGCCTGGGGCGTGATTCCCGCTCACATTAGCGAATTGGCCCCCGATTTGATCCGCGGCTCGATGCCGGGCTTCGCCTACCAATGTGGAAATCTGATGGCCAGCTACATCGTGCAACTGGAAGCCGGCTTCGCCGAGCGGTGGAACTATGCGATGGTGATGGCGACGTCGGCGGCGACGATATTCTTGTTGGCGATCATCGTGACCGCCGCCGGCCGCGAAAAGCGCGGCCAGGAATTCGGCGGGGCATAGATGCATTCTCAGCTGCGTCCCAGTTCCCGTCCCTCGGCCGACCAAATTATTTGGAATCTAAAAACAACGGCCGTAAAATGCCCGCGGACAATTTTGGCTTGCTGGCTTGGCGATAGCCAGTACTTGCCACTTGGGCGTCATCATTCGAAGGGAAGGTCAAATCATGTGCTCGACTAAAACGAAAATTGCCGCAACGTTCCTGGCCGTGGCCGTTCTCGCCGTCGTCGGAACGCGCACTATCGTCACCCGGGCGGATAGCATGCCGCGCGTTTTGCAACCCGCGTCTTTGTCTCCGCGCGCGCTTGCAAGGACTGTCACAGTCCAATCCCTGCCGCCGGTCGTGGTCAAGACCGAGCCGCAATCGGGGCTCACGGATGTCGATCCCTCCATCACCGAACTCCGCGTCACTTTCAGCAAGCCGATGAGGGATGGCGATTGGGCTTGGGCCCAGATTTCCGATGACACCTATCCAAAGACCACGGGAAGGCCACGATTCCTCGACGACCACAAAACCTGCGTCCTGCCCGTCAAGCTCGAATCCGGCAAAACCTACGTCATTTGGCTCAACCTGCCCCCATACGACTCTTTTCAGGACATCGACGGCCACCGGGCCGTCCGCTACCTGCTTGCATTCCAAACCAAGTAGTGTGATCCGACCGGAGAATTGGAAGGAGACGGGCGCGCGAGCGGGACGACTTACAGGGGAGGAGGACTTACAGGGGCGAGCTAGTTTTTTTCTAGCTGCGTCCGCGTTTACCTCCTGAAAACTGGAGTGAAACAATGCGAGCGGCTGTCAGGTTTCCCCTTTTAAGCGCTTTAGTAGGTATCGCCGCGTTCTTGGTTGGCGGCTGTGCGAAACCTACGCCGATCCAGCCTCTCATTGATGCGGCGTACAATGGAGATGTGGTTAAATGCGAGCAATTGATTAAGAGCGGGATTCCCATAGATAGCACAGATGAAGAGGGTGATACCGCCTTGGATTGGGCGATCTACGGCCATCAAATCGACGTAGTGCGAAAGCTGATCGAAATGGGCGCTGACGTCAACCACGCCGACCGACCATCTGGCTATCAAAGCGGCTACACGCCCTTGATGTACACCGCAAAGGCACTAAGGGGGCGGAAGTTGCAGGATCCTGAAACGATGGCGGTACGTAATGAAATCGCCCGACTGCTAATACAACACGCCGAGTACGTAAACCGAGCTACTAAACTTGTTAGCGAAGACAATGGAGGAGAAACGGCTCTCCACTTTGCGGTAAAAAATCAGAATCCTCAACTCATCCGGATACTTCTGGCTGCCGGCGCTGACAAAAATGCGAAAAATGACCAAGGATACACACCCTTGGATTATGCTAAATTCCCTGATTTTGCGAATACAGAAGTGATTAATGTTTTAGAGGGCAAATGATGCGTGCATCGCGTAGTGTGAAAGAACTCATCCGCGGATCATGCGCCCTCCCCATAATAGAACTTTATTAATTCGAAGGGGTCGATTAATTCAAGGGGTCGAGCGGTGGAACTGCGCGACGGTCCTGGTGGCGTCGGCCGCGACGACATTTCTGTTGGCGATTTTCGTCATCGCCGCCGGCCGCGAAAAGCGCGGGCAAGAAATCGGCGGGGATTTTCCAGCGAGCAAGCTCCCTGCACTTTGAGAATCGATCCGTCACCCCGCGGGCCGATGCGATTGCAGCGACACGACGCACGCGGCCATGATGCTGATCCACAGGATGGCGGCGACGGCAAGGACGGCGGCGTGGGGATCGCCCGGGCGGATTTGGCTGGCCAACGCGCCGCAGCCGGGGCCGAGGATGCAGCCTACGCCGATCAACGCCTCGTGGTATGCGTTCTGCGCGGTGCTGCCGTCGCTGAGGACCATTCCGAAATACAGGCTGGCTGAATAAATGAGTCCCATGGCCGCGCCCAGGACCAGTTGCCACAGGATCATCGAAAGGACAGAGGGGATGAGGGTGACGCCGAGGAACGCGGCCAGGAGAATGACGGCGGCCGCCAGCAGGGCGCGGGGACGGGTGTGCCACCAGGCGGTTGCGCCGAGAAGAACGAAGCAGAGCCATCGCGCGATCATCCAGACGCCGGCCAGCAGGGTTCGGACTTCCGCATGGGCGGATTGGATGACGGGCAGCGTGGGCATGATCGCGCCCAGGGCGTAGATGACGGCGAACGTCGCCGGCAGGACGATGCGCGACAGGCGCTTGGCCAGCTTGCGAAGCGGGATCAGTTCCGGGTCGGGAAGAAGCTGGGCATGGGCGCGGTCCGGTTGGGGATGAATCCGAAGCAGCAGAGCGCATCCGGCCAGGTGAGCCGCCGCCGTGGCCAGGAAGATTCCCTGCGGGAATCGGGCGATGAGGACTCCGCAAGCCGCGACGGTCATGGCGCCCGTGCCGGACCAGACCAGGTTGTAGATCGAGATGCGGCGGGAGAGTTCCGCGGGCGTCGTGCCGACGGAGATGAGGCTTTCCATCAGCGGCCACTGGGCGGCGCTGAGCATCGTATATCCGAGCAGAAGGACGACCAGGACCAGGGGAATGGCAAAGCACGCCGCCGCGAGCGCGACGATCACCATGCCGATTTCGAGCACCCGAAGAAGCTGTTGCCGGTCGATCCGATGGGACAGGGGATTGGCCGCCAGGGCGCCGATGACGTAGGCGATTCCCTCCGCCGAGGAGAGCAGCAGATTCTTCCTCGCTCCCCAGCCGAAGCGCTTGTGCATGTAAAAGAAGATTCCATACATCAGCAGGTTGCCCCCGACGGAGGCGAGCCCTTCCAGGGTGAAAATCCTGGCCAGGAATCGCCTGGGCACGAGGCGGATCGCGGATTTTAGGGCAAAGACATCCGACAGCGGCAGCTCCATGGCAGACCAGATCGGCACATTAGCGGATATTGGCGTTGGAAAAAAGGGCGGCCCGCGCGATCCCGCGGGGCCGCCCCGACGTACATAAGGATCAGCAGGTCTATCAAAGGTCTGGAAAAGCATTGAAGTAAAAACTCAGGTGTCTCCGGAGGAGAAAGGTCGAGTGAACCGGGAC
>JBEKXM010000346.1:0-5360 GCA_049512115.1 Tepidisphaeraceae bacterium
GATCCGCCGGGCATCGGACCATTGGCCTTTCTCATAATCCGCTTCGGCCAGCAGGAGATGGAGTTTGAGGGATTTGGGTTGCAGGTTAAGGGAGTATTGGTAAAAGGCGTCGCGGTTGTTCCATTTCTGCACGTAGGTCCAGGTGCGCAGACATCCCAAGGCCAGCAGGACGGCGAGCAAGACGTTGCCCGCGGGCCGGGGCAGGCCGGTCAGGCCCATCGCCAGAAGGATCAGCAAGAATGCGGAGGGCAAATACATCAGCCGTTCGCCGAAGATCGTGGCGAGGATCAGCACGTTGGAAGCCGGGGAGTAGGTCAACGCCATGGCGAGAAGGCAAACCAGGGCGACCCATTTTCGGCGGAGAAGACAGATGGCGGCGGCGATGATTGCGGCGATCAGCACGGCCGTGCCTAAATAAATGTACGGATCGGTGCGGTTGATGGTCGATCCGATCACCGCCAGTCCATAATCGACGCTGAGCCTGGCGGGCACGATCAGGAGTTGGAAATACCTTCCGAGCAGGGCGAGGGGAATGAGCCAGCGGTCGGTTGGGGGCGACTTGATCAGCGGCTGCATGGCGAGGTCGAGGAATCCGCGCTCCCATTCGAATGTCAATTTGAGGATTTCCTCACGAAGCACGATCAAAGCGGCGGCGGACCAGATCACGAGGGCAAAGGTCAGGAGCATGGCCTGCCGCTGGGCGTGGCGGCGATCGGGCGTGGTTTGCGGAACAGCGGGAAACAATGCGCGGCGGACCGGAATGAGGGCGGCCAGAAGGGCGGGAAGAAGAAATCCCTGCTCCTTGCTGAGCATGGCGAGCAGGCCAAGTGCGAAGATCGCCCAGGCGCGGGGGATGGTCATCGGTTGCTTGAGGAACAGGACCATTGCTCCGAAAAGGCCGACGGCGCAGGCGAGTTCGGCGCGTCCGACGATGCCGGCGACCGTCTCGCTGTGGATGGGATGGCAGGCGAAAAGCAATCCGGCGAAGAGTCCCACGCGCCAGTTCACCAGCCTTCGTCCCAACTCCGCGACCAGGGCGGATGCGCCGGCGTGGAGCAGGACGTTGACGAGATGGAATGCCCATCTCCGGTCGCCGTGGAGCCACCATTGCAGTCCGAAGGATTGGGAGACCAGAGGCCTGTAGAGGTGGTCCAGGGCGCCGTAGATCCATTGGCCGGTCCAGAATTGTCCCCACAATTTGGGATTTTTGACGCGATCATCGAGGCCCAAGACGATGGCGTCGTCATAGACGTAGGTTCCGGCGAGGGTGACGGCATATAGCGCCAAAGCCAGAAGGGCGCTGAACAGGCCCGGTCCCCAGCGCCGCCAACCGGCGTGGAGGGCTTGCCCTCCACTGGCATCAGAGCTATTCACGGCCAAATCGTAACAGGCCAGCGGCGGATTGCCGAGTGGGCGGACGATAATGGCCTCGGATCATTGAAAAAACGTAAAAAACTGTCCTGCTGGCGGGCGGAGCGGACATTTGAGAAGTAGGGTGGGTAACGCATTGGGCCGCGCAGGCGGAGTTTTGGGGAGTATTTGCGTGAAAGAGACTTTGGCGGTGTACGTCAATTAAGGTAGAATCATGGCCCCGGATATGCATCCGGGGCTTCGAGGGAGGTCGTCCGTCGTGGGCAATCTACAAAAAAATCGCGGGCGGGCCGGGTTCACGCTCGTGGAACTGCTGGTGGTCATCGGGATCATCGCGGTGTTGATTTCGATCCTCATGCCCGCGCTGACGCGCGCCCGGAGGCAGTCGGAAACGGTTCAATGCCAAAGCAACTTGCGGCAGGTGGGGATGGCGCTGCTGATGTACGCCGATCAGAACGGCGGGTTCCTGTTTCCTCCAAGCATGGGATGGGATACGGACCACGTTTACCAAACTCCCCCGGGTCAGCCCCCCGCGTTGATTGCCGGCACGCCTTATAACGGCCAGACCAATCTTGTGCTGGATCCGTCGCTGCGATCTAGGTGGAGTCAATTTACCTACGATCTCTGGACGACGCGGGTCTTCGACATTCCGAATCAGTCGCCCAAGGCGTGGACAGAGCAGTATCTATTGAATCCGCCGATCATGACCTGCCCGACGGACGTTACCGACCCGCCGGCCAACGGGGGACATACCTATATCTTGAATGGGTATATGAGTATCTACAACGAGAAGTACGGCACGGTTCTTCCCAACCACCAGTCGCCCTCGAACGTGATTTTAATGGGCGAAAAGGTTTCGGTGGTTGGAGATTGCTATATGGAACCCGGCGACTACAAGAAAGTCGACGTACTTCGCCACGGAGCGAATGTCGGGGCAAACTACCTCATGCTCGACATGCACGTTGATACCATGCTCATTCTCCCGGATGCGGATGGCAATCTGCCTCTTGCGTGGGATTTCGGAAACGGAAATCCCACGAGCCAGCCTGCCCAGTAACGGAACCGTTGCATTTTGATTCTTCTTCGCCGACTGTAATCGCATGGCGATGGAGTTGGTCCGCTTTTTGGGCGGGGCGCTGATCCTGCTCGTGCCGGGAATCTGCCTGGCGCGGGGCTTGTCACTCGGCCAAAACGTCCTGGAACGATGCGCCATCGGCAGCTCCCTCGGCCTGGCCGTGGCGGTGTATCTCGCATCCGCCGTCAGCCAATTTGATCTGCGTTGGTTCTATCCGATCTGGGGGGTGTTCACGGTTGTTTGCATCGCCTGGCGACTGAAATTCCTGCGCAGACAAACCAGTAACCGAGAGAAAGCGGCACAAGTCTGGATGGTTCTCGTGCTTCTGGCCGTGGGGGCGAGCCGGCTGGCGATCGCCCTGCCTCTGGTCCTGCCGCCGGGGACGCTCGATCCGACGTTTCATCTCATTTTGGCCAGGCAAATTCAAATCTCGCATCATGCGATCGACCATTGGCCGTTCGCAGGCATTCCACTCAATTATCCGACCGGCAGTCACGTGCTGGTGGTGGTGCTGTCGGCCCTGGCGGGCTTGCCGTTGCATACGACGTTCAAGGACCTCATCCCGCTTCTGGGAGTTTTGACGACGGGGCAGATTTACGTCTTTGCCCGGCGGGTTACGGAAAGTCCGCTGACGGCCCTCTACGCCGCGGCCATATACGGGCTGTGGGCGTGGTATGGCAGCAACGATTACTTCCGATGGGGCGGTTTGCCCAACGAATTGGCGATGCTGCTCTTCCTGACGATGTTGTCGATCGATGGGCCGTCGAGCGCTGCGGGCGCCGATCACGCGCGGCAAAGAATTTCCCCCTCCCCTGGTACTCCGGGGGAGGGCTGGGGTGGGGGTGGAACATCGATTGGCCAAGGAAACCCCCACCCTGACCCTCCCCCTGAGTACAAGGGGAGGGGAAGAGGGGGGCTTGCCGAGTGCGTCACCAACCCCAGCGCCGCGACGATTGCCATGGCAATCTGCTTCGCGGCGATGGTTCTGGTGCATCATCACGTGATGGTGGTCGGCTCGGTCATTCTGCTGTTCATCATTCTTTGGCAGATGTACGGCAAAAAGCCGTGGCGGCTGTTGGCCGCCGCGGCCGTGGGCGGGGCCGTGCTGGATACGTTTTTTCTCCTGCCTTACGCGATGCACTTCAGCAACTTCCATTCAACCGGCATGGCGGCCGGAGGCGAAGACATACTCTCGATCCTTGGACTGCCGGGAGAGTTTGGATATGCGCTGGTTGCGGGCGCGATTTTCGGAATTGGCCTTTGCCTGGCGCGCAAGATCCGATGCCATCCGATCGTGGCGATCGCTTCGATCAGCCTGGCCGTTATGTTCGTCATCGGCGAGGACGTCATTCCCTTTGCTCTTGGCGCGATGCACCGCACGGCGTTTACGTTTTTCACTCCTTCGCGGTTCCTGGCCGATCTGAATTATTTTCTTCCCATTTTCGCTGCCGGGGCAGTGTCGTACGTCCAGCGTCGGTTCCGGGTCAGAAGTTGGGTTTGCCTTATGTTCCTCATGGTCGCGATGGTGGCCGATGCGCCGCATTGGATGGCAATGGCAACCTTGTCCGATCCGCCGCCGGAGTTTTTGCGGGCTTGCGATTGGATCCAACACAACACGCCGTCACGGACGGTGGTGGACAACGTCGGCCCGTGGACGACGTATCTCTGCTGGCGAAAGACCGCGCTGGTGGCCCTGCCGGTTTCCGAGCCGCTGTTCGATTATCATCCGGAAGGAAAGCGAATTGGGCTGATTCTGTCGGGTCAAATCCCGCCGGATTCACCCGATATGATAATTGTGGCGATGCGTGCGGCGCATTCCTATAATGCCCAGCCCGTCCTTTGGCATGACGAGTTGGGGGATGCGGTAATCCTGGAATGGCCGATTACGACATCATCATCATCGGCGGCGGTCACGCCGGCGCGGAGGCCGCCTGGGCCGCAAGCAGGCTCGGGGCCAACGTCGCGCTGATTACGATGGACCCGGGGAAGATCGGGCAGATGTCCTGCAATCCGGCCATCGGGGGATTGGCCAAGGGGCAGATGGTGCGGGAGATCGACGCGTTGGGCGGGCTGATGGGGCTGGCGACGGATGATACGGGGATACAGTTTCGGATGCTGAATCGGTCGAAAGGCCCGGCCGTGTGGGGGCCGCGGGCACAGGCCGACAAATATAAATATGCCAAACGGGTCCAGGAACTTTTACGGACGTGTCCGGGATTGACGATCCTGTCCGGCGAAGTTGCCGAGATTCTCGCTTCACCGGCGATTTGCGGGGTCGTGCTGAAGGATGGGACGGCGCTGCGTTGCCGCGCCGTCGTCGTGACCACGGGAACGTTCCTACGCGGATTGATGCACACGGGCGAGAAACAAACGGCCGGAGGCCGGGTTGGCGAAGCGGCGGCCACGGGGCTTTCCGCGTCCTTGCAGAAGCTGGGATTGGAAATGGGCCGGCTCAAGACCGGGACGCCGCCGCGGCTTGGGAGGCAATCCGTCAATTTCTCGGTTCTCGAATCGCAGCCGGGCGACGAGAAGCCGGCGGCGTTTTCGTATCTGAATGAGTATCGGGGGAACTTCTCGCCGCCGTTGCCGCAGATGCAATGCTGGATTACTGGGACCAACGCGCGGGTCCATCAGATCATTCGCCAAAACCTGCATCGCGCTCCGATGTACAGCGGCCAGATTCAAAGCACCGGGCCGCGGTATTGCCCGAGCATCGAGGACAAGGTGGTGCGTTTCGCCGGCAAGGATCGGCATCAGATTTTTCTCGAGCCGGAGGGCTTGGACACGGACGAAATCTACTGCAACGGGATCAGCACATCGCTGCCGGCGGACGTGCAGGAAGCGATCGTTCGGCTGATTCCGGGATTGGAAAACGCGAAAATCCTGCGGCATGGATACGCGGTGGAATACGACA
>JBEKXM010000347.1:0-5344 GCA_049512115.1 Tepidisphaeraceae bacterium
GCGGGGCCACGGTCGCCGGAGTCAACTGGGTCTGGGCGAAGCTGGGACGGGCCAAACCGAAGGTCATGCTGAACGGCAGGATGGCGGCCACCAGCGTACGGCCGATACGACTATGGAAAGTGGTAAACATGTCACGCTCCCTCTTGTTCTGGGGTTCCTCAGAACCCATTTTTTGGAACCGTTCGCCGTTCCATTTCGCGTGAAAAGCATTTTGCTTCTCGCTTGGTGTTACGCAGAGGCAGCCCAACCCTTACAGATAAAAACCGCGATTTTGCGCCTCGAATCCCGGCGTTCATTGGTTCCTGCATATAAAAGAGTTGCGATTCGCCGCTTGGGAGACGATTGGGTGGACGGTCAAGCCGCCGCGGTGATAAACTGGATGCAAAATGGAAGCGGAAAATACGCGATCCTCGTTGCTTCGGCGCCTTCACGACGTCAATGACCAGCAGAGCTGGGGCGAGTTTTACGAGGTTTACCATCCGCTCTTGCTGCGGTACGTGAGAAGTCACGACGTGGAGGCTCACGATGCGGAGGATTTGGTTCAGGACATTTTTATAAACAAGCTGCGCCAGGCGATGACGACATTCGATTTCGATCGTGAGCGCGGCCGGTTTCGGACGTGGTTATTCCAGGTGACGATCAACGCCATTCGCGACTGGGCGCGCAGTCGGCAGAACCGCGTCGTGGTTGGGCAAGATAGTGCATTCACCGGCCCGGTGGTTCCCTCAGTCACGGAGGAACTGAGCCGGCAGTGGGAGCAATACCATCACGAACAAATCATGCAGTTTGCGATCAAAAAGAGCCGGGAATTCTTCGAGCCCAAAACATGGGCGTGTTTCGAGCAGCGAATGCTTCAGGGCCGCCCGGGCCCGGAAGTGGCCGAGGAACTGGGCTTGAGCGTCAATGCGGTCTATACTAATGCACACCGGGCGCTCGAGAAGATCCGCGAGTTGTGCGAGCAGCACGATGAGGAATTGACTCCGCTCGGGGCGGGGTAAACGGGAGCGGTCGGGTAATGATCATCGTTTGTCCAAGCGACGAGGAACTGCTGGCCGTCGCCAGCGGCGACGCGCCGTCGTCAGACCTCCAGTCCCACCTCCAGGAGTGCAAACGTTGCGTCCGCAAGGTTGACGGCCTTCGGCTGGAGGTGAAGGAACTGCAAAAGATTTTCGCTTCGACCGAGCACGATCCGAATCCACCCCCAACACCGAACGTTCATCGCGCGCGGACAGGGCTACGCCCTCCGCAGCCGCCGTCCGAGGCGCAAACCGCGTCAGCCGATCCGAAGATGATCGGGAAATACCTCGTGATCGGCACGCTAGGCGGGGGCGGTCAGGCCAGCGTCTATCGCGCGGTTCATCCCACCCTCCACGAGCAAGTCGTTCTCAAGCTCTCTTCGCGGAAGCTCGACGAGGGAGACTCGGAAAAGAACGATCGGCTCATCGCCGAGGGACGCATTCTCTGCCAGTTGAAACATCCCAACATCGGGCGCGTTTACGACATGGATTTCCACGAGCGCCGACCCTACCTGGTCATGGAATACGTGCCCGGCCGGGCGCTGGATCAGTACGTCCGCGACAAAAAGTTAACCTGGCAAGAGATCGTTGCGTTGGTGGCGAAGGTCGCCCGGACTTTGGGCGCGGCGCATCGGCTCGGCATCGTGCACCAGGACGTCAAGCCGCAGAACATCGTCATCGACGAAAGCGACGAGCCAAAACTGATTGATTTCGGCATGGCGCGCCTGAACGGCGCGTGGAACGAAGACCGATACCAGCCCTTGGGCGGAACGATCAATTACATGGCTCCCGAACAGGCGCGCTCCGAATCGCGGCGAATTACCGGCCGGAGCGACGTATTCGCCCTGGGCGCGGTCCTCTATTTCCTTATCACGCGCACACCTCCGTTCACCGGCGCAACGCGGGACGAGAGTCTGGCCAAGGCGTCAAATTGCCGGTTCGATCGGGAATCGCTGGAAAAGGCGGAAGCGCCTGGGCGGCTGAAGCAAATTGCGCTCAAGGCGATGTCCGCATCGCCGGAGGATCGTTTCGCCAGCGGCGAGGAAATGGCGGAATCGCTGGAATCATTGGATCGCGCCAAGCGGCGGCGCCGGTTGCTGGTGCGAGCGCTTCCCGTCGTCATGATGCTTGCGGCCGCGGGGACGGCGTGGTGGTGGTGGCCGCGGCCGGCTCCGACGCCGCCCGGCGGACAGTTCCTGATTACTCCCGATGGTCAGAGCAGCCTCGACGGCAATTTGCCGTTGGTTACCGGAGAGAAACTGAAAATCGAGGGGCGCGTCCCGCGCGATTCGCCGACCGTCGTCTTTTGGATTGGCTCCGGCGGGCAGGTGTTTCGCATGCCGGTCGCGCAGGTTCACGATCCCGATCAGTTCGATCACGTTTTCAGCCCGGACAAAAATCGCGCCACGGCTCTTTCGGGTCCGGCGGGAACGGAGTTTTTGCTGATGGTCTCCGGACGGGAGTTGGGAGATCCTCAAAAGGCCGATGCGCTGAAGTCGCAATTGCAATCGTTCTTCGCGGATCACGCGTTGGCGGAACTTCCGCCAACCGGGGCGGTGCTGGTTGATTCCACCGGGGTGCGCGCCCGGTTTCTCGATGGCGGCCAACGATCGCGCGACCCTGGCGGCGAGAGCGCCGATAGCTGCGCCGGCGTTTCCACGCCTCTGGATGGTCTGAGCCGCCAATTAAAGGATCACGGCTACTTTTTCGCCGGGATCGCGGTGGCGCACCAGGATCGGCCGCAGTGAGGACGTCGGAATTGTTGCGAGAGATCGTCACATTTCTCTGCGTCACAATCGCTTTGACCGCGCCGGCCAAACTGTTGGCCGATCCGGTAACCACTGAACCCAGCACGGCCCCCTCGCAGGACCTGCTGGCGCAGGCGGGCGATCTGTTTTCGTCGGCGTGCAACGATCTTCATTCCGGGAAATCGGAGAAGGCACTGACGGAGTTTCGCGCCGCGGCGGACCTCTTCAATAAAGCTTATGGCACTCAGGAAACCAATGACGCCGCCGCGTGCCTGAATGGGGAAGGTTCGTGCCTCAGCCAACTCGGCCGCGATGCCGAGGCGCTGCCGTTATATAAGGCCGCCCTGTCTATTTGTCAGCGCGTTCACAAGAATCAGGACGATGCTGACGTGGCGACGGCACTGGTCAACCTGGCGTCGTGCGAGGACGACCTCGGCCGCGAGGACGACGCCTTGGCCGCTTACCGCCAAGCTCTGGAAATGAAGCAGCGGCTGTGTAAGGGACAGGACGATCCCGACGTCGCCACCACCGGGAATAGTGTCGGGTATTGCCTGTTTTCGCTGGGCCGATACGGCGAAGCGCTGCCGGTTTTCAGGGCGACGCTGGAAATGCGGCAACGCCTCTACAAGAACCAGGATCAAGTCGATGTCGTGAGCAGCCTAAACAACGTGGCCAAATGTCTCGACGAGCTAGGCCGCAGCGCCGAAGCGCTGCCGGTTTATCAGTCGGCCCTGGAGATGACGCGCAGGATTTGCAATAACCAGGACAACGCCGACCTCGCCATCGTCATGGACAACGTGGCTTCCTGCATGGAATCGCTCGGCCGTTGCGATGAGGCGCTGCCGATGTTTCAGGCCGCGCTGGAAATGCGGCAGCGCATTTACAAGGGACAGGACCAGGAGGATGTCGCCGGTTCGCTGAACGATCTGGCGACATGCCTGGGATATCTGGGCCGCGATCAGGAGGCATTGGATAAATGCCAGGCTGCTTTGGACATGCTTCGGCGCATTCACAAGGATCAGGATTCCGCGGACGTGGCGACGGCGCTGGCCAACGTGGCGCAATGCCTGGAGTCGCTGGGCCGCAGCGCCGCGGCGCTGCCGGATCACGAGGCGGCGCTGGAAATGCGGCGTCGCATCTACAACGGCCGGGACCACCCCGATATCGCCAGTTCCCTCAACAATCTGGCGGGATGTTTCACGTCGCTCGGCCGCCGCGCCGAGGCCCTGGCGGCATATCAAGCCGCACTGGAAATGTTCCAACGCGTCTACAAGGACCAGGATCATCCGGACGTGGCGCGCGCCATGAGTAATACCGCCGTTGCGCTGGACAATCTCGATCGTTCCGCCGAGGCGTTGCCGATGTATCAGCGGGCGCTGGAGATGAGGCGCCGGCTGTATCAAGGTCACGATCATCCCGAATTGGCGATCAACCTTTGCCTGGTCGCGGGCTGCCTGCTTTCGCTGGATCGTCCAGCCGAGGCGCTGCCGGATTGCCAGGCCGCCCTGGAAATGCAGCAGCGCATTTACAAAGGCCGCGACCATCCAATGGTTGCCTGGAATATGGCCAAGGTCGCCAGGTGCCTTTCGGCGCTGGGGCGCAAGGCCGAAGCCCTGAACATGTACCAGGCGGCGAGGGCGATGTCCGAGCGGCTCGGCAACCATGAACTGTATCGCTACAGCAGCAACGTGGGCGATTGTTTGTTTTCCATGGGGAGACTTTCCGAAGCGGCCGCCGCGTATGAAACGTCCATCAACGCATTTGAACAGGCGCGGGCGGCGTTGGGCGGCGATGACCAGGACCGCATGAAGTTCATGGACGCGCAAGACGACTGCGACGCCTTCGTCGCCATGGTCCGGGTCCAGATGCAACTCAATCGGCCGGATAAGGCGGCGGAATATCTGGATCGCGGCAGAGCGAGAAGTTTGCTGGACGCTCTGGAACGGGCGGAGCGCCAATCCGGCGGGGATTTGCTCTCGCCGGTCCAAGCCAAGGCGGAAAAAGCGCACGACTGGCGATTGCTTCAGGAGATCAAGCAGGCCGATGACGAACTTTCCGCCGCGGACGAGCAGATTCTGCAACTGACCTCGCAGATCAATTACGCCCGTTCGCTGAATACGGAAGATTCGGGCGCTCAGATCGATCAACTGCAACCGAAGCTGGACGAAGCCGGCCTGCGATACGCCGCCGCGCATCGCCGCGCATTCAATCTTGCCGGCGCCACGACGTTTTCGGAAACGGCGTCGGCGTCGCAAATTCAGTCGCTTCTCAAAGCGGGCCAATATCTGCTGATGTACTCGATCACCGACCGCGACGCGGCGCTCATCGTCATCCCGCCCGCCGGTGGGGCGATCAGCGGAACGATCCTGACGGATGCCGATGGAAGAACTCCGTTGCCCGGGGTTGCGGTGGAGCGGCTGATCGTTCAATACCAGCAGTCCATCATCCAGCATAGGCAGGATTCCACGCGCGGCGCGAAGCTGGTAAACGACAATGCCAGCACCCGGCCAACCGACAACATGGCCAAGGACGGATACGAGCTATTCTGCCGGCTCATGCCGCCCGACGTTTGGCGGCAAA